>JAKLZD010000118.1 GCA_024256245.1 Candidatus Methylarchaceae archaeon HK01M | reverse complement strand
CATATGATGTATCTTCACCTGAAGAGGAGCTGGCTTTACTAGAGGAATGTAAGAGAAATCTAGAAGAAGAGGTCAAGGGCGTAGATGCTAGAATTGAAGAGCTTAAAAAGCTCCGAGAAAGGAAGTCTTCAACGTGAGAGGAGGCGAATCTAGTTGCCGTATGGGATAGGGGCATGGGGCTGGTTTCTGAACCCATATGAATACTCGTATTGGGGTAGATGCAGACGGTTTCCTTGGATTCCAAGATGGTGGTGGACAGGCATATATGGATCGATGACACCATACTCAGGTATGCCTCCAGTTCCAAAGGAAGATGAGATAGCGATGCTGGAAGATGAGGCGGAGATGCTGGAGCAAGAACTAGAGCGAATCAAAAAGAGATTGGAAGAGCTCAGGAAATAAGGTGAAGGAATTGAAGGTAGCAGTATCCGCGATAGGCGAGAGTCTGGATGATCAAGTCGACCCTATTTTCGGCAGGTGCCAGTATCTTATTATAATCGATACAGAAAATATGGCATTCGAGGCTATTCTAAATACCAGTACAGATAAAATGAGTGGCGCTGGCATTCAAACTGCTCAGATAGTAGCAGACAGAGGTGTTCAGGCGGTTATAACGGGAAATGTCGGTCTAAATGCACATCAAGTACTACTATCAAGTGGAATCGAGATCATAACTGGGGCGTCAGGTACAGTAAAAGAAGTGGTTGAGAGATTTAAGGATGGACAATTACGGGAAACTACTGCCTTTACCGCTCCTATGGGCTTTGGGTGGGTTGGAGGCATGAGTAGAGGCAGGGGACTTGGTCGTGGAATGGGTATGGGACGAGGAGTACAAGAATTTCTCTCAACGTCTTTTCCCCAAAAACCTATGAGCACATCGATGGCACCAACTCCTTCAATGTCGAAGGAACAAGAGATTTTATTGTTAAAGAATCAGATAGAAAGTTTGCAACAGCAGATGAAGCAGATAAAGAAGAAGATTGAGGAGCTGGGAGAATCCAGCTCTGGCTAGTGTAACTAAGTCGAATTATGATCCTGTAACATTTGCCCTAAATTAGGATCGAAAGCTCTTTTTCCATCCCTCTCAGCGCTGAGCCTAGCGCCTTCCAATCCTAATTTGGGGCGATAGCATAAACGCCCTTAAAATAAATATATTAAAGGACGGTTATATCTCTTGAGTAAAGGTTGTCAAATAATATCCTTGCGCCCATTACAATATTTGGCTTAAGTACAGAAGGGTATAGGATTGCTTCTTCACTATCCTTTTTTGATATGCAGACAACTTTAGTAGACGAGAACCTGAACGTTGGCATGCAGTTGAAAAATAAAATCCTCGCTAGATTTGATTCGGTTGCAGCACTCCTTGAAGATGAGCCTTTACTAGGTCTTGAATCGTTAGAAGATGCAATAAGCAAGGCAAAATGTATCTTCTTCGCACCTAAGATAAGGACGCATGGTATAGAAAGCAAGTCTACGATCAGCTTAAGGCTGAAGAGTGTAGCGAAACATCTTTCAAAAGGGGTAGTCTTTGTAAACATGTTGCCGATGAGTTATGGAGGCAATAGAGAGAACATATCTTTGATAGAAAAGCTGACGGGACTGGATTTAGGTGTGGGCTTCGATTACATATATGCCCCACTAACTCCAAGAACTAATAAACCTGTCTTAATAGGGTCGAGCAGAATTGATATAGATGAAGCTGTTATCGGGACTCTCAGATCGGCTATGATCGATGTACCCGATATCCTCCCCCTTTACTTGGCTGAGTGGCTCTATTCCAAGTATATAATAAGAAAGTACAGTTCTATAGCGACAGAATTAGAGTTGTGTAAAAAGTTAAGCAAACCAAGGGATTTAGGACTTCTGAAGGGTTTTACAGATAGTCAAGGGGAGGTCTATCTGGAGACGGTAAGTGAGAACCTATTTGATATAAAAGTGATCATAGAGACCTTAAAGAGTGGTGAGCCGTTGTGGTATACGATGTCGGGTATATTGAAAAGTCTGGAGGGGTATATCAAATACATTGCAAACAGAGTCCGTGCCATATTAAAAGAGAAAGGGCTTAAAGCGGGCAGGGCAAGGATTTTGGTGGCTTGGTCCATCGATCCTTTTGAGATGAGGGAGGATAAGATATCAACCTTTTCTAACCTCATAGAGAAACTTCATGATTGTGTCGGCAGTGTAGTAGCCCTTGACACTATACCTTATCTCCAAGCCTTTTATCCAAGATTAGGTATAAAACGGGGATTACCTTCTTACGAAGGAAAAGATAACTTAATCCTAGCTTGTTCAAAGGAAGATTTTAAGATAGTATTTGAGAATAGTCAGACCGAACTAGGAGTGAGCACGATCATCATAAAAGCCAACCTGCCTGTCGAAGTTACAACTGCTTCCAACTAACCTAGCCTAACCTAAAAACTCGCCTTTCTCTAAGGCTTTGATCATCTCTTCTGAACTCATAATTCTGCCGAAAGCTAATGAAATCGTTTTTAAGGTCGCTTTCTGGGACTCCTCATCCATAGCAAAGGTCACATCGCTCCCAAAGATGATCCTGTAATCTCTAAGGAAGGCCGATCTAGCTGTCGATTCGCAACAAATATTCGTCACAACCCCTGAGATCATCAGTGTATCGACGACTTTCGGACCCTTTATGTTCTGGATAATTATATCGAGGTTCGTACCATAGAAGGCGTCGTAGCGATGTTTGTAAACTACCATCTCACTAGGCTTTGGTTCTATTTCAGAGTGGATTTCGGCGCCACTGCTCCCTAACCTTAGCCCCCTCTCCTTCAACTCAGGAAACATCAAAACCTCCATTGGATTGATCTGTAAGTTCGGAAGATGAACATGGGCCGTGTATATGACAGGAACTTTGAGTTCCCTGCAAACATCTATCAACCTCTTAAGCCTGCTCAAACCCTCTCTAGCTGCTGGTACTTTAAGGCAACCATCCTCTTCGATGAAGTCATTCTGCATATCTATTACGAGCAATGCCGACTTCTCCCTTTCTAGGATGAAGGGTTTATGGGCCATAGCCTAGCCCAATGGTGCAGACCTTAAAGCTTTAGTGGAAAAATTAATTTGATGATAGACCAAAAGCGTAGGCTAGATAAAATATATTTCAAGTAACATAATCGTCTTTCTCTATTGCCTTTTAGAAAGATTGAATATGGGTAAATACACAACACAGCTCAACATGATGAGACTGATTAGGGTAACATTATGATAGAAGACATTCGATATTGTGATGATTTCTGTTTATTGATCATTTTACCAGACTTGAGGCGAAAGACGAATCAAGGGCTTTGCTAAGTGTCTCCTAGCCCTAGGTGGAACTTCGTAGACCCCTAAGGTTATAAGCCTTGGCATCTCTTCAAATCTGACTGCTTCCTTGGGGAGCTTCAGCTTGCAGTGTTTACACATAAAGCCTTTTCTTTTCCCCGCTGACTTCATCCTCTTGCCGCATAATGAACAGACTGGATTTACCTTCTCCAAAACAGGGCTGAGCTTGATGACTTCTATCTTCTCAAGGTTTATGGTCAACGGTAATGATGGCTTTTGCTTGACCCCGCCATAAGCTTTGATTACATCACCAACAGTCAATTTCATGACTGTCTCCCTGAATTTTCTTGTAGGCTCATAGGCGGCACAGTCAATCCCGCCGCTCTCATCTCTTATTCTGAATATCACATGACCCCCACGTATGATTCTTGGCTTCTTACAGACTTCTCCCCTGACCATAAAAGAACGTTCTGCTTGCACCTTGGATATCCTTGCATCTCTTATATGCTCATCTGTGGCTTGATTCGTCTTGTATATCACCCACCTTTCTATAGGCTCGAGGGCCTTTACAATATTATGAGCTTTCACAGCTGTCTGGGGGTTTTCAGCCCTGATACCATACAAGATTGGGCAAGGTGTGTGGGGCGTTATCCTTATCTCACCCGTTGCAAGGTCGATATTATCGAAGGTCGAGGGATAAGTCAGTTCGTTCATCTTGAATACAGATTCCCTATCGATCTTCCTCTTCGTGCCCCTATTGTTCGGCACTCTATAAGCTACGAGTTCATAGGTTTTATCTTGCTTTAATTCTTCGCCTATCGCTGCTAAAGCGCCTACGATACCCCTTCCTATCTTGAACTTGAAAACCTCGGCACCTATCCTCTTTGCTAAATTTTCTGCTTCATCAATGGTCACTATATCCTGAATTACCTTCTTTGAGTAAGTCTTTAACTCTTCAGGTATATCGCCACCTTCTAAGAAGGCTACACCTGGATTCGTCGTCTCATGATCTAGCTCTGCCAGTTGCTCTACAGTCTCGAATACTATCTGCTTTATTTTGGGTATAAGCTCAGCTCTTGTCTCAACTTCTATCGAGATGGCACAATTTCCCCTAGTCTTCAAGACCCAGTTCGGATTGAGCCTGATCAGACGTGGGTAATCGAATATCTTCACGCCCATCTCCCTTAACCTATCCACGACTACGGCGCCAACATAGGTAGTGCACATCCCATCCTTAGAGTCTGTGTCATCGAGGCCGATGTGAAGTAACCGAAATTTGCTCAATTAAACCGTCTAAATATATATGATGAACGTGCTTAAAATTTTAATTGATATTTATTATATCAGACACATTATTACCAACATCTAGCACCTTAGAGCGATCCTCGATAAAGAGGGGTTCCTTTATGCTTCTCTTTTAATCTTATAGGAGTGTGATGTAGCAAATTATGGTACTTCTACAACGATCATCGTGAGAGTAGACCTTACTTTATCTAGGCGTCGAATATTCCAAGTTACTGTCTCCTTTACCTTCTCCATTGAGTCGGCTTCTATCTTGGCTATGATGTCATAGACGCCATAGACTATATAAACCTCTTTTACATTCTCAATTTTCTTAAGTTCTCCCACTAATTCTTCCTCTGCCCCAAGGTCGGCATTTATCAACACGAACGCTAAAGGCATGGTGCATTTCATCACGTTCTAATTAATAAGTTTATCATTAAATGGTAATGTCAAGTTATCGGTATCAACATAAGCACAATATTTAAATAAAATAATCGAATACTTTAACCATCTCGCTTTAATCTCTCATTTAACTTAATATGTGTGGAGGCTCAATGAAATGATAGGAGAACCTGTGGCAGGAGAGGGGCGAGCTAAGGAAACCGAACCAATCGATGAATCGATCGATGTACGCAAAGCAGTGAATAGGCTAGATGAAATGAGAAAGGCTTTGGAAGAAGAGCGAAGTAAGGCTGAAGATTATCTGAACCATTTAAGGTATCTTCAGGCCGATTTTGACAATTATAAAAAGAGGGTGGATAGGGATATGCTAGAATTAGTTAAGTATGGAAACGAGCGATTGATAGTTAAATTGTTAGATACCGTCGACGATCTGGAGAGGGCTATTTTATCTGGTAAGGAAGCAAAAGGTAAAGATGCATTGTTAAAGGGGGTTGAAATCGTCTTAAAGGAGCTAAAGGACACTCTTGGAAAAGAAGGTTTAGAAGAGATAGACGCTGTTGGAGATGTCTTCAACCCAAATTTACATGATGCTGTAGATAGGATCGAGACCAATGACTATCCTAATAATACTATCGCAGAAGAGATCAGAAAAGGTTATCTTTTAAATGGAAAGTTAATAAGACCAAGTATGGTCAAAGTCGCTGTCAATTCACTTGATAAGGAGTGATGGAAGTATGAGTAGCTCTGAAGGAAAATCTAGGGAGAAAATCTTGGGAATAGATTTAGGGACGACCAATTCAGCCGCAGCTATGATGGAAGCAGGGAGGCCTGTAGTAATACCGAGTGCTGAGGGGCCCACAGTAGCAGGCAAGATGTTCCCCTCTGTGGTCGCATTTACGAAAGATGAGCAGCTCTTGATCGGAGAACCAGCTAAGAGGCAAGCTTTGACAAATCCCGAAGGAACAATTTTTGAAATAAAGAGAAAGATGGGAACAGACTATAAAGTGCACATAACTGGCAAGGAATTTACTCCTCAGCAGGTCTCATCCTTCATCCTTCAGAAGATAAAGAGGGATGCTGAAACTTTCCTCGGAAGACCTGTTGAGAAGGCAGTCATCACTATCCCAGCTCACTTCAACGATAATCAGAGGCAAGCAACGAAGGATGCTGGCACTATAGCTGGTCTAGATGTTGTGAGGATAATAAATGAACCTACTGCTGCCTGCTTAGCCTATGGATTGGACAAGCTAGAAAAAGAGATGAAGATAACGGTCTTCAGCTTTGGAGGAGGGACACATGACGTTACAGTAATGGACTTTGGAGGAGGAGTATTTCAAGTAATTGCAACAAGTGGAGACACACAAACTGGTGGGACAGATATAGACAACTCCATAGTCGAGCACCTTATCGAGGAGTTCAAGAGACAGGCAGGCATAGACATCAGGGGAGACAAGACGGCCATGGCTAGGCTCAAGGAGGCTGCTGAGAAGGCGAAGATCGAGCTCTCGACTCTTCTTACAACAGATATAGACCTTCCCTTCATAGCTATGGATAAAGAAGGACCCAAACATCTGCGTTATACTTTGACTAGGGCAAAGCTGGAGGAGCTGGCTCGACCAATCGTGCAAAGGACTGAAGATACGATAAAGAGAGTTTTAGATGACGCAAAACTGAAACCGAAGGATATAGACAAAGTGATACTGATAGGAGGCCAGACTAGGATGCCCCTCGTAAGAAGATACGTTGAAGAAGCTGTTGGCAAGCCTCCTGAGGTTGGCATCGACCCTATGGAGTGTGTGGCTATAGGAGCAGCTATTCAAGGAGCAATAATAGCTGGTGAAGTGAAGGATATCCTTCTGCTCGATGTTACACCGCTGGCATTGGGCGTAGAAACCCTTGGTGGGGTATTCACAAAGATAATCGAGCGTAACACCACGATCCCAACAAGAAGAAGTCAGATCTTCACTACTGCTGCTGATTTTCAAACTACTGTGACCATCAATGTTTTGCAAGGAGAAAGAACCATGGCTGCCGACAATGTCTCATTGGGTATGTTCAACTTAACAGGGATTCCCCCAGCTCCAAGAGGGGTGCCCCAGATAGAAGTGATCTATGATATAGATGTAAATGGTATTTTACATGTTACGGCTAAGGATCTAGCTACGAACAAAGAGCAGAAGATAGACATTACAGCATCAAAGAAGCTATCCCAGGAAGAAATAGAAAGGATGGTCAAGGAGGGTGAGAGGTTTGCTGAGCAGGACAAGAAGAGGAGAGAAGAGGCAGAGCTCATAAATGCTGCCGACTCTCTTATCTATACTGCTGAGAAGACGAAAACCGACCTTAGGGAGAAGCTGAGCCAAGATCAGATCGATAGAATAGATAAAACTACGGGTGAGTTGAGGAGTGCCCTTGGTGGGAAGGAGATGGACAAGATAAAGGAAAAGAGCGAAGAACTATCCAAAGTTCTACAGGAGATAGGGATGACTGCATATCAACAAGCAGCTCAGCAACAAGCCAAAGAAAAGGAGGGTCAGGTTACAGAGCAGCCGAAGGAGGGAGGAAAGGAGAAAGTAGTCGATGCTGAATATGAAGTAGTGGATGATGACAAAAAGTAAATTTAACTCAATTTTACAGTTGACTCTTTATGGCAAAGAAGGATTACTATGAGATCTTAGGTGTTTCAAGGGACGCTACATCACAAGAAATAAAGAACGTTTATCGTAAGTTAGCATTACAGTACCATCCAGATAGGAACAAATCGCCCGAAGCAGAGGAGAAGTTCAAGGAGATATCTGAAGCTTACGCTGTTCTATCTGATGAGGAGAAGCGCAGACAGTACGATATGTTTGGTCATGCAGGCATCGATAGTAGGTACACGAGGGAGGATATCTTCAGAGGTGTCGACTTCGATGAAATCTTCAGGGATCTTGGTTTTGGATTTGGTGGCTTCGATAAAATATTTGAAGAGTTCTTCGGTAGACGTGAGCCCTACGGTCCTGAAAAGGGTCGTGATTTAAGATACGATCTTGAGATAAATTTGGAGGATGCATTTTGGGGGTTAAAGACTGAGATAGAAGTCCCTCGCAGAGAAAAATGTAGGACTTGTAGCGGGACAGGTGCGAGCCCAGGGACAGTACCAAAGACTTGCCCTAAATGTAATGGTACAGGACAGATACAGTACACTCGCACACTTGGCTTTGCAAGGTTTGTGCAAGTATCGACCTGTGATAAATGTAACGGTAGAAAAGTGGTGGTAGAGAGTCCATGCAAAGAATGTCATGGAACAGGTGTCATGAGATATTATAGAAAATTAAGAGTCGAAATTCCACCTGGGGTGGATACGGGTTATCTTCTAAGGCTTAGGGGCGAGGGTGAAGTAGGCGTAAGGGGAGGGCCCTCTGGCGATCTATATGTCCTAGTAAAAGTCAAACCCCATAAAATCTTCAAGAGAGACGGAGACAAACTCTTCTACGAAACTCAGATAAATTTTCCTCAAGCAGCATTGGGTACAGAGGTAGAGGTCCCAAATATAAATGAAAAAGCAAGGCTCAAGATACCTGCTGGCACTCAGAGTGGGGCGATACTCAGGTTAAAGGGGAAGGGGATGCCAAAACTAAGAGGTTTTGGTAGAGGGGATGAACTAGTCAGGGTGATTGTAAAGACGCCAACAAGATTGACAGATAGGCAAAAAGAGCTCCTTCAAGATTTTGCCAAGGAGTTTGGGGAGGGTTTAGGAAGATATTAGAAAGAATGCTTTATCTTATAAGATTACGTCGATCGATTCAGTAGGTGGGAAAATTTTACCAAAAAATAGGCATAACGGGCAACCCAGGCACAGGGAAGAAGACGGCCGGTAGATCTTTGGCTAAACTTCTAAATTATAATTTTCTAGATCTAAATCAGCTCGCAATAGAAAAGTATGCTATAATCGATGAAGATGAACACGGCTTTATCGCAGATTTAAGCCTTCTAAGGAAGTATGCAAAGGAAGCAGTCAAAGGGAAGAGCGTAGTTGTAGTAGGTCATCTTTTACCCTTCGTTCTATCTAAGAAAGAGGTCGAGTTCATTGTCGTTCTTAGATGCTCGCCATTTGAGCTTGAGAAGAGGTATTCATCAAGAAATTACAGCGAAAAGAAGGTTAAGGAGAACATCGCTTCAGAGATACTTGGCATATGTGCTTACGAGGCTTTAAAAAAGTTCGGAAGGGACAGAATTGCTGAATTCGATACAACAGGAAGAGATGCTGATAAAGTTGCAGGAGAAATCATCAAAGTGATTAAAGGGAATGTTCCAAAAAGAGTGGGGTATATCGATTGGTTACAACCCTTCACAGAAGGTGAACGATTAAGTCGATTTTTCGACTGAAATTCTTAAACTTTGAATACTGGTATAAAGAATAGCAAAGATAGATATTACAAAATTCGATTGGGATTTGATTTAATGAAATTTAAATAGTGTTTGATCCGATCTGGTATATATCAATATTTAGGATATGAAGTTTTAGCCTTTAACTATCATCTCGTGAAATCGATAGATTCTTTTTTAAGAAGGCCGCCATATAATTTTTATCGGCATGATTAGATAATTAAAGTGGGGGTAGATTTGTCTTCCATAATTTACAAGAAATTCAACAATGAGATCGTTTCTATGATAGGGAGGAAGGTCGTTGTGGAGACATCAGAAGGAAAAAATTATGAAGGGGATCTTGTTGGCGTTGATGGAAGCCTTAACGTTATATTGGATAATGTTTCGGGTGTGGGTGAAAACGTCTACAAGGTCGTATTGAACAGAGATTTTCTCAAGGAGATAAGGCTGGTGGAGAAGCCCTTTGATCTAAAGGCCCTCGCTGAAAGACTGAATAGGGTCTTTCCAGGACTGGTCAGGATCAGGGAGGATATAAGGTCTATCATAGTTATGGATAAGATAAAGGTGACAGAACAAGGTGTCGAAGGAAGTGGCTTAGCAGTCGAGAGGGTCAAATCTGTATACGATGAATTCGTAAGGGAAAGTAAGAAGTAAGTGTCATATACGAATGTTCGAGATAAAGACGACCGACCTAGCAGGCAGGATAGGAAAGATAAGGACTAAAAGCGGTCTGCTGGAGACGCCTTGCATCTTGCCTGTAATTCACCCCGTAAGGCAGAGCGTAGCCCCTAAAGAGATGGCGAGAATTGGTTTCAAAGCAGTGATGACAAACGCTTACATAACTTTGAAAACGTTTGGGAAAGTAGCAGAAGAAAAGGGGATACACAAAATTATCGATTACGACGGAATAATAATGACTGACTCAGGGGGTTATCAGATGCTGAAGTACGGAGATGTTGAGGTCACACCTTTGGAGATGGCTAGCTTTCAAGAAAAGATTGGTTCTGACATGGCTATTGTGCTGGACACACCTACTGGGATTGACGTAGATAGAAGGCGAGCTAGCGAAACTGTTGAGATTACATTAAGGGCTGCAGAAGAGACATTGAAAGTAGTCAGGGCTGAAGAGACGCTCTGGATCGGTCCTATTCAAGGTGGTAGCCATCTGGACCTTTTAAAGATGTCTGCAGAGAGAATTGGGAAGATGGCATTCGATATCTTTGCTCTTGGAAGTCCGACAGAAGTTATGGAATCTTACAACTTCGATTTACTGGTTCAGATGATAATTACAGTCAAGCAGGTTCTTCCAATAGATAGGCCCCTACATCTATTTGGCGCTGGACACCCATTGACGATCCCTCTTGTTGTAGCACTAGGTTGTGATCTTTTCGATTCGGCATCCTATATGTTATACGCTAGAGAAGGTCGCTACTTAACAGAATTCGGCACTGCAAAATTGGATGAACTTACGTATCTTCCATGTAACTGTTCGATCTGTTCAACACATACATTAAAAGAAATCAAGGAGGTGGGGGTTGAAGAGAGAATTCAGAAGATAGCCATCCACAATTTGAGTGTTCTCTTAAAGGAAATGAGGACAACAAAACAAGCTGTAGAGGATGGAAGAATTTGGGAGTATCTGGGCATGAAGGCAAAGGCTCATCCAAAACTCTGGGAGGCTTTTCATTCTTTGATTAATCATCACTATGAATTTCTAGAGGATGGGACTCAATTGTTTAAACCAAGGGCGATCTTCTTTTATGAGCCTCATGATTCGATGAGACCTGAAGTCTTAAGATACCATAAAAGACTCATAGAAGATTTTTCTGTAAAGAAAAAGACACTCTTGCTCCTTCCAGAATCTGATGTCAAGCCTTTCTATAAATCACCATATTATATCAAATTAATCGAAGCTCTTGGCGCGGGATTAGAGAAAGTTCAAGTATGCTTTTTATCGCTTCCCTTTGGAGTGGTGCCAGTGGAACTCTCCGATGTCTACCCTCTATCACAATACTTAAGCTCCATCGAGCTAGATTACGATGTTATGAAAGAAGTGCTAAAACATGTTAAGGAATTTATAAGAAAAAACTCCTTTAGAAAGATCGTACTTCTGAATCACTTGGATTCTTACAGCCCTCTATTCAAGATGATGGCCAGCTCACTGAAGAACTGCCATATAATTGATGCCCTTAGTGATACTAACCGTAGCTTTGAAAAAGCTTTCAAAAAAATCGCCCATATCATTGGAGCTCAGTGTTAGGTGTAGATCGATTCGCCGCCCCTCTTATTTACTGCCTCCTGCCTAGCAACCTCTAATTCAAGGGCTTCTGCCCCCTCGATCAAAGGTGTTGTGTCGACTTCAAATTTGTAATATCTTGAAAGTACAGATACTGCTTCAGCAGTAGCCCTATGATCGACCCTTTTTGTAGAAGCATATGCCAAGGTCGCAAAGGCAGGGAAACCTGTAACTTCAAAGTAGTTCAGCATGATGGCAAGGGGGCCGACTATTAGATGGTCATCCTCTAAGATGATTCCCTTGGCCAATTCGCCTCTAGGTATGAAGGAACGCGTATGAACGATTCTGAATGTAGTCTCATCTGTTCTTAGGGAGGAGTCCAAGCCACCAATGAGAGCGGCCTCCTTAAAGCCTGCTTCGGTGACCCATTTTGAGAAGCTTCTAAAGAACCCTATCTCTTTATTCCTGTAGGGTGGAACTTCGACCTTAAGGAAGGTAAGGTCTCCTTCCCTGAATATCTCGTAAGGAGTGACCAGTCTGCCTGAAGCAATCGTAGTTGCGGGAGAGATTATTTCAGAATCTAAAAATGCAACTCTCTTAGCGTTCAGCTTCTGGATCAAGTATTTTACAGTGCAGTACCCTGTACCACCTATCCCATGGAAACCTGTTATCAAAGAGCAACCATCAAAACGTATGTCACTTGGGATTATTGTTATCATGGTATAAATTTAAGTAGCACTTATTCAAAAATCTGTCTCTCTATGAAGATAAAGATTTTAGGCGGTGCAAGAGAAGTAGGAAGATCCGCTTTTTTAGTCGAGAATAGCGAAGGAAGGGTCCTGTTAGATTTTGGAGTGCAACTCACGAGACCGCCAGCATTCCCAATGCATATCCAACCAAGGGAGGTAGATTCGATCCTTCTTTCACATGCTCATCTCGATCATAGTGGTGGAATCCCTCTCTTCTTTATATCTGGGGGTACGAAGCTATATACTATAGGGCTGACTTTAGAGTTAGCTCAACTCCTTATAGAGGATTTTTTGAGGATTTCTGGTTTCTACCTTCCTTTTGAGTACATTGACCTACTATCTATGGTTAATGAAACGCGTAGAGTAGATCTAAATGAGTCAGTCGAAATAAAAGGATTCACGGCAACTTTCTTGAATTCTGGTCATCTCCCTGGTGGGGCATCTATCCTATTGACTAGTAACAGTATAAGGCTCCTTTATACGGGAGATATAAGTGCGCAGGGTTCGGCATTGCTTAGAGGTGCTGATACAAACTTTGGGGAATTGGATGCAGTAATAACTGAGAGTACCTATGCAACGACAGATCATTTACCAAGGGAGGATGTAGAGAGGGAATTTATAGAGTTTGCAAAAGAGGTCGTAGAACGGGGCGGTACTCTTTTTGTCCCAGCCTTCTCGGTGGGCAGGGCTCAAGAGATAGCATGTGTCTTTAAAAAGTATAACTTCCCACATTCAGTGGCTATGGATGGTATGGCTTTAAAGACCAATGAGATCCTATCCAGATACCCAGAATACCTGAGGGATCCAAAACTGTTTCGTGAGAGCATTGGGAGCATCGAGCTGATAAGGGGCTGGAGCCAGAGGAGACGAATTGTTAAGACGCCATCGGTCATAATATCTCCTGCAGGCATGCTTGTTGGAGGTGCCGCTGTCTTTTATAATGCCGAAGTTTCAAAAAGATCGAAAAATGCTATAGCCCTCGTTTCGTATCAGATGCCTGAGACGCCAGGAAGGATTTTAATGGAAAAGAAGATAACGATCATAAATGGCAAGCCTAAAAAGGTCAAGGCTGAAGTGCGCCATTTCGACTTCTCATCTCATAGCGGTAGAAAGGAACTCTTCGATATGTTCAGAAAGATTGAGGGAGAGCCAAAGGTTTATACAGTGCATGGTGAGGAGAAGAATTGCATTCAGTTTGCTGAAGAGTTGAAAACCGAGTTAGGATTAGATGCTGTAGTACCTAAAATTGGCGACACCTACTTATTAAAATAAGAACAGATACCTATGAATCAATCAGTTGGAGATAGATTGAGTAAGTCTCCTTCAGCCGAAAGAGCTAAAATGTTTTATAAAACTAGATGAGAGAGTATTTTGAAGTTAAAGAGTACAATACTGTTCAAACCTGTAGGAGACTTTGATTACATATGTTTTTCGAAGCAGTTGGAAGAAGCTGTAAGACTTTACGGATGCAATTTCGAGTTATCTTCGAAGAGGCTATCTTTTCATAATGAAGACTATATTGCTTCAAGACAACAGTACGATGCTACCAAAATGATTACTAGGCTTTTAGAGTTTAGGCAAGATTGTAGGAAGGTCTTGGGCATTACATCTGTCGATATATTCGTGCCAGGGTTAAACTTCGTATTCGGTCTGGCCGATATAATTGGAGGTGTTGCTCTCATTTCAACAGCAAGATTGACAACCTTCGGAGCGGAGTTAGAAAAAAAGTCAAGTCTGATCGATGAGAGGGTGTTCAAGGAGGTTGCCCATGAGTTAGGACATCTTTTCGGCTTGACTCACTGCCATAAACCTAATTGCATTATGAGCTTTGCCAATAGTTTATCCGATGTAGACAGAAAATCACCAATTTTATGCTCAGATTGTTTGAATAGAATAAGATTAAAATGAAAGAAATAGTGCAACGAAAGATTTTTGCCAGTACTTGCCTTCATCTTATTAAAGGTTGGTCTAAAAATTAATAATTCAAGTGAAGTGCAGCTTTATTCTATCTCCTTTATTTCAACCTTCACGTGCTTTAGAAGTGCATCTGACTCCTTCTTTGAAGTAACGAGAACGTAGATCATCTTAGGCGTTCTAAGCTTTAATTTGACCTTATCCTCCTTCCTTACAATACGGCATTCTGTTGCCTTTTCTAAAAGCTTTTTGAACTCTTCAGTGCTGAAAATCTGCTTTGGCATCGCCACCGCAGATACGTTCTAAGAGGATGACTTTAAACATAACCCCATACCATAAATGATAAATACAATGGTTTTTATAATGAAAAAGGATTTTAAACCCTTTATATAAGACTGTTACAGTAGAGTGAATGGCTATGTTTGCACCTAGTGCGGGATACGACAGAGCGATTACGATATTTTCGCCAGATGGTAGGCTATATCAAGTCGAATATGCTATAGAGACGGTTAGAAGAGGTACTTTAGCCTTAGGCCTGAGAGTGAAGGAAGGTGTAGTCTTGGCCGTCGAAGAGCGGACCAGAAAGCTACAGAATCCAATTATAAGTCAGAAGATCTCTCAGGTAGACGATCACATTGGAATTGCGGCTGCCGGTTATGTACCAGACGCTCGTATTCAAGTAGACTATGCACGTGTCTTTGCCCAGTCGAGTAAGTTAACGTATGATGAACCTGTTGAGGTAGAGGCGATTGCCAAGCGTATAGGCGATCTAAACCAGCAGTATACTCAATATGCAGGTGTCAGGCCTTTCGGCGTCTCCTTAGTCATAGCCGGCATAGGTAAGAATGGAGCTGAACTATTTTCAACAGACCCTAGTGGGACATATTTGGGTTATGATGGGGTTGCTATAGGGGCCGGATACGAGCAAGTAACTGAATATCTAGAGAAAAAATACAACCCTGATATGAGTTTAGAAGATGCTTGTGTATTGGCCGCAGAGTGTATATATCTTGTGAGCGAGGATAAGGTAGGCACCAAGCACATAAGGATGGCTCTGATAGATACAAAGACTAAGAAGATGGTATATCCCAATGAAGAAGTGATAGCCAATTATGCTGAAAAAGCAAGAGAGAATCTGTCTACCCCAAGTAAGCCCCAGTGAAATTAAAGCAGGTGTTTCTTTACTTTGAGTAGTAAGTTCACTACAGTTAGGCTAGTCATTGGTGGCGAACGGTTTGAGATACTCGTGCACCCAAAAACTGCTTTAGATTACAAGATAGGTCGTCCAGTTGATCTTTCAAAGATCATCGCTGTCGATGGAGTCTTTTCTGAAGCTTCCAAGGGGCTACGCGTTTCGGAGGATAAACTTGAGAAATTCTTCAATACAACATCTGTCACAGAAGTGGTTGAAATCATCCTGAAGAAAGGCGAGCTTCAGCTGATAACCGAGCAGAGGCGTTCATTGATTGAGGATAAAAGGAAGCAGATAATTTCTATCATCTGCAAAAACTTCGTCGATCCCAGAACGGGTTTACCTCATCCTAGAGTTAGGGTTGAGCAGGCTATGTCTGAGGTACAGATTTCTATCGATCCCTTTAAAGATGCGAAAGAGCAAGCAAAGACCGTTATAGAGAAATTAAGAGTTGTTTTACCATTAAAGTCTGAAAAGATAAAGCTTATGGTAAAGATTGATCCTCAGTTTGCTCCTAAAACTCTTGGAGTTTTGAAGAGTTATGGAGAAATTCAAAAAGAAGACTGGTTGGCGGATGGCTCACTAAATACTATTGTCGAGATTACTGCTGGAGTTCATGCTTCATTGATCGATAAACTAGGCTCAATCACTAAAGGAACTTCACAAGTAAAGATCATAAAGTGATAGAAGGATGACTATTTCAAGGAAATACGTGACTCCTGGTGAGTTGATTGTTGAAGGGGATTATAAACCCATCAACAATATAATTAGAGTAGACGATAAATTCTATGCAACAAAGATTGGTCTGGCAGAGATTGGTCGCGGAGGCATCCGTGTAATTCCTTTATCAGGACCTTATATTCCCAGAGTTGATGACCCCGTCATTGGTAAGATAGTTGACTATTCGGCATTCTCATGGGAGGTTGACATTAACTCATGCTTCTTTGCCTATCTCCCTGCCCAGAACGTATTCGGTAGAGATTTCTCACCCGATCGAGAATCCCTCTCAAAGAAATTTTCCATTGGGGATTTGATCTATGCAAAAGTTATTGCGTATAATCGAACTAGGGACCCTCTTTTAAGTATCTCAGGACCGAATCTAGGACGCATCCCAAAAGGAGAGATCCTCAAGATAAATTCGGCCAAGATCCCTAGGTTGATAGGTAAAAAGGGATCTATGATAAAGACGATCGAATCGGCTACAAATTGCAAACTTATTATAGGTCAGAATGGAATAATTTTAATAACAGGGCCACATGATGGTATCTTGCTGGCAAATCGAGCCATCAAGATGGTTGAGTCTGAAGCCCATTTGGCAAGTCTGACAAACAAAGTTCAGAATTTCTTGTCTGAATCGAAGGAGGTTTGAGGATGGTAGAATTAATAGATGAAAAAGGATTGAGGATGGATGGAAGAAGGGTAGATGAGACAAGACCCATAAAGATCGAAGTAGGCGTACTTAAGAATGCGGACGGTTCTTCATATATAGAGTTTGGGAAGAATAAAATCATCGTTGCAGTTTATGGTCCAAAAGAAGTTCATCCTAAACATCTCGCTCTACCCGATAGATCCATCTTAAGATGTCGTTACCATATGGCTCCATTTTCAACGGATACTCGTAAACATCCTCAGCCTTCAAGGCGTGAAATAGAAATATCTAAAGTAATAAGTGAAGCCTTAGAACCAGCCCTTATACTGGAAGAATATCCAAGGACAGTCATAAATGTCTATCTGGAAGTCCTACAGGCGGATGGTGGTTCTAGATGCGCTGGGATCACAGCTTCTGCAGTTGCGCTGGCCGATGCGGGCATATCTATGCGTGACATGGTCGTTGCTTGTGCGGTTGGAAAGATTTCTGGAAAGGTCGTTTTAGATCTGGATGATACAGAAGATAAAGAGGGAGAGGCTGATATGCCTGTTGCTATCATGCCCAACCTAAATCAAACAACTCTCCTTCAACTGGATGGTATCTTGACACCTGAGGAGTTCGAGAAGGCTTTCGAGATGGCTGTTAATGCTTGCAGGCACATCTATGAAGTTCAGCGTAAAGCGTTGATCGATAAATACTTTGGTGAGGATGAAGTGGGTGAGGAATGATGTCAGCTGTGAAAAAAGCAGTAGTAGTTGAGCGGTTAAGAAAGGCGCAAATAGTCGAGTTTTTATCAAAGGGGAAAAGGTTGGATGGTAGAGGCTTACTTGATTTTCGTCCTATTAAGATCGAGACTGGCATTATAGAAAAGGCCAATGGTTCGGCTCGAGTTCAGATCGGCAATACTCAAGTAATAGCAGGCGTAAAGATAGAGATAGGTGAACCATTTCCGGATACACCAGAAATGGGACTTTTAGTTGTAAATGTAGAAGTATTACCTCTCTCTTCGGCTTACGCAGAGCCAGGCCCCCCTGATGAAGAGGCTATAGAGTTAGCTAGAGTTGTAGATCGAGGAATTAGAGAGTCTAAGATGGTCGATCTTTCAAAGCTTGTATTGATCTCTGGGAAGAAGGTACATGCTCTCTTCGTCGATGTGGATATTCTGGATACCGATGGTAATTTATTCGATGCTGCATCGTATGCTACTGTTGCTTCAATTGCTACGTCTACTATGCCAAAGTCTTCTGTAGGTCAGGATGGACAGATAAAACAAGAAGATGAGTCGATACCTTTACAAATAAACTGTATCCCCATATCTATAACTCTTGCTAAAATAGATAGCGAATTTATAGTAGACCCAACATCTGAAGAGGAGGCAGTCATGGACGCTAGAATAACCTTTACATTCGATGATGATGGGAAGATCCGTGCAGGACAGAAAGGTCAGCCCGGGACCCTAGACTTCAATCAAGTCAAACTGGCTGTCGAAATCGCTAAAGCTAAGGCAAAGGAAATTAGAGAAATCATAAAGAAGAGCATTAAAGATGCCAAAGGGTAAAAGACGTAGTCTGAAAGGGCTTGGCGCCAAGTATGGCTCAACTTTGAGAAAGAGGTATGGGAGGGTATTTGCCACTCTAAAGCTGAAGAGGAAGTGCCCCAGCTGTGGTAGATGGAATTTAAAGAGAAAAAGTGCAGGTATCTGGGAGTGCAGGTCGTGTAGCTTCACCATAGCTGGAAGGGCTTATGATTTTACACCGAGCAAAACCTCCTAAAAAAGAGTACCTAATCAAAGGATTGAAAGCTAGAATAGAGACTAGCTTAGAAAAAGATCTGGCTCAGATTGCCTGCCTAGCTTTAAAGCCAGATTTAATATCAAGATCACGCCTTAGGGTCGAGATCACTCATGACAATGATAGGTTGACCTTAAATTTAAAAGGAGGAGATATTTCCCAGTTGAGGGCTGGGATGAATTCTTATCTGAGACTAATAGGTATGATAGTAAGATTGTATAAAGGAGTAATCAAAAAATCATAGACCAATTGCTAGGAAGTAAGATTTGAATTCGAGTCTTTCCCCTAATAAGAAAGTAGTAGCGAATGGAAGAGAGTTCTATATTCAAGTGCTGAGGGTAAAGAATGGTTGCTTCTTGATAATTTCTGAGGGAGAAGAGATAAAGTTAGGCTCTATGGCTTTGTCTGTAAAGGTAGGAGATAGGGCGAATTCTACTTCTATCTTCCCAAGCAGGTTTGGCGATATCTATTCAAGAGTATTTGCTGAGTTTACATCTATGATTGTCAAGGGGATTGCAGTAGTATCGTTATACATTCTAACCCCCATAGACTCACAGATAGTGAAGAAGTTATTAAATGAAGTCAAGGAAATCTTAAAAAGCATAGGACCTATAAAACAAGATAATCTTTAACATCTATAGAGTCCTCGCCGGGTATCTTTGCTATCTCGAACTTCTCCTTCTGTGTAAAAAGGCTCATCGTTGCGTCTATACCAACTTTGGTTGTAAGAAGGTGATCTTGATCACTTGAAGGGTCTAAGCTCGATCCCTTGACATTCTGTACAACTATAAGATCTCTATCGCCTTGGAAGCGTGTAGCCAGGGCGAACTCTACACTTTGAATATCTTTTGGATCTATATCATCATCTACAACTATAGCCAATTTCAATGATGGATGGTTGGCAAAGGCTGATAGTATCGCATTCTTCGGCTCTCCTTCATGGGTCTTTTTTATCTGAATAACTGCATGTAGCCAATTACACCCACCATCTGTTAAATATACAGCTTTGGTTGCTGGCACAGTATTTTTTACTCCTTCAAAGAGTTTTATCTCTACAGGCAGAGACATGAGTAATCGGTGCTCGCTCCCAGCTGGAAGTAACCCTTGATAGATGGGGTCTTTTCTATGAAGGATATTCGTTACCTCAATGACTGGTTGCATCCTAGGGTGGTCGTATGTGTTCAGCATATCTGTCATGAACTCCTCATCTTCCCTATCTATCATGAATCTACCTTCCAATACTATCTCAGAGTTGACTGGAACGCTTAAATCTACATCTTCACACTTTGAAAGTTTTAAAGCACCTTTTAAGATGGAGTTTGCCATGCCCATCTCATCCATACCGTAAGGTACTTGGCAAGCAGCAGCCAAAGAAACTGCTGGATGAATGCCGATGGCTATCGCCACTTCAAGGGGCTTTCTTATCTGCTTTGAAAGTTGTAGGCATCTGTGAAGATGTCTCCCTTCCACTACACGTATAGCTAAATGGTTATCGTCAAGGAGGAGCAATCGATGTATAGATGTATTCTGGGTCTTCGTCTCTATGTTCCTTACAAACACTACACCGGCCGTTATATACCTTCCAGCATCCTTCTTATAATGCTTTATTATAGGAAACCTACTTAACCTTGGCTTTTCAGAATACTCCTTAAATGATGCATTCTTTACAATTTTAGGACTTATGGGATTTGTAATGGATGAAGAAATCTTCTTATGAAGATCTTCTAAAGTTGTATCGATGGCTAAGCAGATCTTCTCCTTCGTGCTACAAACACCACTTACAAGAGGATAATCTGAAGAACTTACCTTTTCAAAGAAAAGAGCGGGACCTCTATCAAGCTTCTTCATCATCGCTGCTACTTCATACAAAGGGGAGACTTCCTTTTTTATTCTTACCATCTGCCCCTTTTTCTCCAATATGCTCAGAAAACTTCTTAAGTCCAATGAATCACTTTTATCCAAGGTTACCACCAACTATATATCATGGGTCTTGATCAACGAACTTTAAACAGCAGATATCTATTAATATGTATCTTTGGTGATATATCTGTACCTTACCAATTATGAAGAAAGAGCCCTCGATGGCGAGTATGGCGAAGCCCTTGAGATGGCTTACAGGATACTTCTGTCTGTTGGTCGCCTTACAGATGCAAGCCATCTGATAGAAATTTCATCTGCCCATCTCTCTGGAGTTTCATATTCGACAATTGGAGAGCATGGGAGAGAGTTCCTTGAGGGTTTCAGTCTAAACGCTAAAGTTACCATCCCTACGACTGTGAATCCTGCTGGAATAGACCCCAAAAATCCATCCAATTTTAATATTCATGAGGATTATATCTTAGAGCAGATGAAGATAGTAAGATCGTATAAGAAGTTGGGTGTAGCTGAATCATTTACGTGCACGCCCTACGAAGTGGTCCATCCGCCACCAAAAGGTGGCCATGTGAGTTGGGCTGAGAGCTCTGCATCCATCTACGCAAATTCTATCTTAGATTTAAGGACAAATCGTGAGAGTGCGTTGAGTGCCCTCGCCAGTGCAGTAACGGGTAAGACCCCTTACTCAGAGTTACATATTGAAGAATTCAGGAAACCATCCCTCTCCATCCTTGTCGATACACATGAACTTTCTGGCTCTATGAAATTTGGGCTTCTAGGGTATTTTGCTGGGAAGATGGCTAGGGGTCCAATGGCGCTTCAAGGTATAAAAAGTCCCACATCGTCAGAGGCTAAGGCCCTTTGCGCTGCTATAGGAACCTCTGGTGCTGCTGGAATGTTTTTGATAAAAGATAAGGTCGATGTTGAAGGGGTTAAGTTTGATAGGGGTGATCTTGAAAAGACTTATGACGAGCTTAACGATGCAGAAGAGGGGGATGTAATTGTTCTGGGCTGCCCCCACCTGGGATTGAATGAGATACATGATATCTCTGATTCTGTTGAAGGCAAGAAATTCAAGAAAAGATGCCTCTTATTCTGCTCAGGAAGGGTTTACGAAGAAGCAAAGCTAAAAGGTTATGCCGATAAGATCGAAGGGGCAGGGGCAGATTTCATCTGTAATACTTGTGCCGTATTTACACCTATAATCTCTCATCTTGAAGTTGACGTTATTACCACGAACTCGTGTAAAGCAGCTCACTACCTCAAAAGGACACAGAATGTAAAGGTCTCCCTTAAAGAAACCCATGAAATGTTAAAGGAGGTTTGTGGATGATATGAGGGGGGTATTCAGGGCGAGAGGGCTTGTCAATGGTCTAGAGTGGGGCGAGGCTTTGATCTCATCCTCTCCAATATCCTTTTTAGGAGGCGTAAACCCAGAAGATGGGAAGATCATCGATAAATCTCACGAACTGTTCGGTTCTAGTATTCATAAAAAAGTCTTCATATTTCCCCATAGCATTGGAAGTAGTGTTGGGGCTTACGTGATATACAAATTGAAGAAGAGGGATAAAGCCCCCTCTGCGATTATCAATTTAAGGTCCGACATGATAACAGTCTCTGGTTGCGCCATAGCCCACATACCCCTTGTAGATATGGTCGAGGGGTTGTCTCTTATCAAAGAAGGAGACGATCTTATAGTGAATGGCAGAGATGGTTTCGTCATTCTTTACTAACTCAACTAAAGTCCAAACTTTATTATCAAGTTCTCCTTTACAGCTCCTATGGAACTAAAGATAGAGCAAGAATTGATAGATCGTTTTACTGGATTGCAAGCCTTGATTATCTATATAAGAGGTGTAAAGTTTGAGCGAACAAACCCTGATTTAGAAGATTTTAAAGAGAAGATAATCGAGGAAGTCAAGGAGAATTACGATATCGAAAGCCTGAAAGATGTCCCCATTTTTAGAGCCTATAGAGACTTCTTCTGGAGAGCTGGCATAGACCCAACCAAGATAAGACCAGCGGCTGAGGCATTAATAAGGAGGGTTCTCGGAGGCAAGACAATACCTACAATAAACAATATCGTAGATGCTTACAACCTTGCATCCATCAAGAGTGGGATCGCTTTAGCAGCCTTTGATGAAGATAGACTTCAAGGCGATCTTAGAATGAGGCTTTCAAGAGAAGGAGAGGTATTCTTAGGGATAGGTATGAGTGAGCCAAAGGAATTACAAGGTGGCGAGATAATAGTTTCTGATGATGTAAAGCTAGTGGCAATTTATCCATATAGAGATGCTGATGAGACCAAAGTAACAGAAGCAACGAAGAAAGTTTTACTGATGATATGTGGCGTTCCTGGGATAAGTAAGGAGGAACTGATAGATACTTCAGATATAGCCGTAGAATATATAACGAAGTTTTGTGGTGGGATGAAAAGTTCGACCGATTGAATAGTGGGATCGTTTCTATCTGTTCTGCAACCTTTATGCCCTATGGGCATTTCTTGGTCTTTTAAATTAATCCAGATTATATCTCGATTTTATTATCTCACATAGATACTTTGGTCGAATAGCCCTCTCTGCCGAAGAAAGCCTCTACAGCCTTCTCTGCCTTGGATCTATGCTCGGCTTGCGTGTATATTCGGATTATGTCCATATACCCCATAATCGCTCCCACCAAAGCTAGATCCTTTATAGGAACGGTCTCATAGGATATCCCTTCACTAGTTTTACGTACCAAAGTTATAGAAGAGAGAGACTGACGTGAAGAAGTGTAAGGCACGGAAGGCGTTGTGGGGACATCGAAAAAGATCATGTCAGGATCCACCCCAGCCTCATCTGCTATTCCTATGGATATCTTATCTCTTATGCTCTTCTGGTTCAGGATCCTTTCTATGAATCTATCCTTTCTATGGACTATCTTCTCGAACACACATTTTATCAGCCTCCTATCTCTATAACCTATTGCTAGTTGCTTCGCTTGATTCAACTCTCTGCTCTTAGGCTCTAGATCTATAAGTTTTGCAAGGGTCGATTCATCTGTGAGTCGAAGGTAATTCTTCAAATCCCCAACATCTGTAAAGTTCAATCCATCATCAGCAAGGATTATAGAACGAATCAGCATAGCCTGAGCAGCTCTTACTGTTTTGTGGAAGTATACCGCTTTGAACATTTCATAGCGGGCTATTGTAAAGGCTTCAAATGCGTAGAGAGCAGCTTGATCTATGGCTAATCTTTCATCAACGATTTCAAAGGAGTTTATAAGCCTATGTACATCTACTCTACCATACTCTACTCCAGTGAAGTACGAGTCTCTAAGAAGATAATCCATTATATCCACGCTCAGACCTCCTGCTATTATCTCATTCATGAACCTGGGTATCTTTGGGGATAGACCCAGAGCCAACTCTGATATATCTTTAGAATCAAAGCCGTGCTTTTCTATTACATCTTTGATCTCAGTTTCTCTAATGATCCTCTGTGAGATATCTTCATGAGTTATATCCTTCTTCTCTGTTAGAGCCTCTTCGAAGAGATGAGAGAAAGGACCATGGCCAACATCATGAAGCAAAGCCGACAATCTTAGCTCTTGAATATCATCTTCTGTGATATGAGTCTTTGAGGAAAGAGAAGAACCAGCCAATCCAGCAAGATACATAGTACCTAAAGAATGCTCAAAACGAGTATGCTGAGCACCAGGATATGTTAGATTTGCCCCTGCAAGTTGTCGAATCCTTCTTAGCCTTTGAAAGATACTTGTATCGATGGTTTCTCTCTCTACATCCGTTATATGAATGTATCCATGAACTGGGTCTCTTATTTCGCCTATAAATTTCAAAGTCTATTGTACAATTCTTCTAGAGTTTTTAAGTATGTTGTCCTTCATAAAATGCTCTGACTAAAGTGACATTTATAAGATCTCTAAGTTAATTTATAATATGGGCGAAGTCTTCAGACCCAAGGACCTTCTTAAAGAGAGAAAGAAGTTCATAGAAGAGGCTCTTCGCGATTTGAGCCCTGGTGTAAGGGATTCTGTGATATACATCCTTAATTCATGGAGAGGAGAAGAATCTAAGGATAGTTTGATAAAGATATTGGGCAAGAGAAGGGTTGAAGACATTCTTAAGTCGTTAGAAGTTTAGCTCATTATGGGCTCTCTTCTAGTTTTTCAATAAGAGGTTGTAGGAATTCTCGAATCTTCTCTGAAACAACGTGCACAGGCTGCTCGCCATCGATTATCTTAACGTAAGGTCTTTCTGAGAATCTCTTTTTGAAGATTTCCCTCACTTTAATCAAGTACAGCTCCTTCTCAAAAAGATTCAGTTTGGAAGCTCTATCTTTGATTCGTGAGAGGGCGGTCTTAGGAGGCAGATCCAAGATAATAACAAGGTCGGGCTTAGGAGCGAAAATGTTCTCTTTCTCAATAAAGTCAGCATCGAGGCCTCTGGCTCCTTGATAAGCGATATTTGAAAGATAGTATCTATCCATGATAACAATGTCCCTCCTTTTCAAGGCAGGCTTTATGTTATTCTCGACATCCTCCCTTCTATCCTTACAGAACAGCTCAAACTCGGTCTCTGGGTTGATATCATC
>JAKLZD010000006.1 GCA_024256245.1 Candidatus Methylarchaceae archaeon HK01M | reverse complement strand
AGTCGAAACCGACCTTCTGATCGAATTTAATAGCTTTAATCATTCTTTGCACTTCCTTCATATCCTCCGGTCGGGAATATGTTGTTGGGGGAATTGTCTCAAGGTTAAGCTCCCCTCTGATTCTCTGGATGAGTCCCGAAAGTGGAAAGATTAATCCTTGATTAAACAAGTTTTCAACTGTTGGGATCTGGAAGGGTGAGAGTAATCCCTTCATAGGCTTTCTCAGAGGTATTTTTTCTTTCGACCATTCAAAAGGCACTATTAGGCTTCGCGGATCTGGATGGCCTTTAAACTCTACTCCAAAGAGGTCTTGAACCTCTCTCTCAGACCAGTTGGCCCCTGGAATGATATTGGTAATAGAGGGTAATTCTAAAACTTCTTTTGGAATCACCGTCTTAAGATTATAGTATTCCTCACCTATACTCATGTGATAGAGAAGCTCAAGGTCCAACCCTATGTCGACGGCAGTTAGAGCAGAAAAACGAGCACGATGCTTTCTCAATAAGATCTGTATAGCTTCTGAAATCATCTCTCTTCGGATAGTTATTACGTATCGTCCTGTGCGTACCTTTTCATAACCGAGGAAGTCTCTCTTTAAAGTGCTCCTTAAGTCTATAATAGGCTTTGACATTAATCTCCACTTTTACCCTAGACTGAGTGATATTCCCTCCACGAATGTGATAATAATTTTAGGGTATATTCCTATTAGAATTGAAAAGACGGATAACAGAATAATTGGGAGCAATAAGCTGTTTGAGACTCTCCTAACATCTCTGCAGCTGGGCGGTAATTCTCCAAGGAATATTTTATGAAAAGCTTTGAGCATATACGTTAGAGAGAAAGCGGCAGCAAGAAAAACAACTATTAGCATGCCCCACCCTCCTGTCTTTACGATATTCTCCATCGTCCAAAACTCATTCCACCATCCGTTAAATGGTGGAATTCCAGTAAAAGCCAAACCGCCGATCAAGAAAGCAAAAGCCGTGATAGGCATTCTAGATGATAAACCTCCCAGAGATTCGATATTATCAGTTTTAGAAGCCTTTAAAACCGCTATTGAGGTTAAGAATAGAAGCGATCCAAAGATTAGGAAATTGAAAAGATGTGGTAATGTTCCTGCCACTACGTTATTCACATTGACTCCAAACTCATAGATGACATATCCTAGGTAACTGATAGAGGCAAATAATAATAGACGTTTGAGTCGAGTTTGAGTTAAGGCAATAAAAGACCCATACAGGATAAGTATGATGCCGGTCATGATAGGTGAAAAGATAACGGCAACCATTAAGAAGACCAGGACTACTGAAAACCCGATTTTACTTGTCGCAATGGAGGAGAACAAAAAACTAGATCTTTGAACATGATAAGAAAGACTGTAATAAAAGGAGTCAAGCTCACCCTTTTTAACAAAACGGTAGAAACCTCCGAATACCTGTTCAAAAGCATACACGAACGGCCTTGAGTTGACCCTTACCTTATCTATATCGATGTAAGGTGATGATAGCTCCCCCCCCGTAAATAAGACCTGTTTACCGGGTATTTTTGTTGAAGGCCATCTCTTACTGCTGACTGCGTATATGACTGCACCTATAGACAGAAAAATCAAGATCATCGCAGTTATTGAGGTGGCAGGATACATTCCTATAACTGTCTGATAACCAAAAGAGGTGACCATTAAGTTAAGGTTTACAGTAGACTGCCCTGTGATAACTGATACAGCTGGGTTGATCAAATAAGTTAATGGTGCTTGAGGGTAGACTCCGAAGGCCACGCATAATGCGGATAAGACGATTAACGGAATCCTCATTGACCAAGGCACTTCAACCGTATTTTCAAGCTTTGAAGGGATCCCCCCGAAAAAGGCGGAATGTATCACTTTCATGAATGAGGCCATAGTTATGGCACTTGTAAAAATCGCTAAGACTCCGAAAAAAGTGTATAAGCCCCCTAATCCCCCTCCTATCGTCATCCCTTGTGAGATAGAAGCCTCGTATATGATTAACTTACTCGCAAATCCACTGAAAGGAGGCACTCCGATTATCGATATTGCTCCTATAACCATTGCTGCTGCCGTGTACGGCATCTTTCTATAGAGTCCCCCCATCTCATCTAAGTTTCTCCTTCCAGTAGCGTAGATCAAGCTGCCTGCGCATAAAAAGAGTAACCCTTTAAAGACTGCATGTGTCAGGCAATGAAATAGTCCACCGATCATTCCAAGCGCAGTTCCAGCTCCTAATCCTAGAAACATGTATCCAATTTGGCCTGCAGTATGGTAAGCTAGGACTTTTTTCACATCAACCTGCATCCAGGCGATTAAAGTACAGAATGTCAACGTTATTGCCCCAATTGCCGCCATAAAAATCAAAAATGTGCCTGCTTCATAGTTGGTAAATAGAAAGAATGAGCGAGCCATCAGATATACTCCAGCCTTTACCATAGCAGCTGCGTGAAGGAAAGCAGTAACTGGGGAAGGGGCTACCGTAGCGCTCGGCAGCCATGTATGGAAGGGGATCTGAACAGACTTGGCCATTGAGGCTAATAGAAATAATATGAGTATTCCCTGGACCCATCTTGTGTCTGCCATACTGTGTATGGATTCTGAGATGACTGGGAGATCATATGATCCTGTGAAGTGATGTATTATAATGCCCCCAAGGAGAAGACAGATCCCGAGAATATGAGTTATGAATAAAGCCTTAAAAGATGCCTTACTGCTTTCAGGTTTACTCATATAGAAGCCTATTAGCCCGTAGGAAGAAAGCCCTACAACCTCCCAGAGTATGAAGAGTAATATCAAGTTACCCGCGAGCACAAGCCAGATCATAGATCCTAAAAACAAAAGCATAAGGGTGTAATATCGTGTATCAGCCTTCTCGCCTGTCATATCCTTTACGGAATATAAGATCGCCATAGATCCGAAGAATGATGTAATCAGAGCAAAGAATATGCTTAACGGATCTACATAGAATGCGACATTAAGCCCTAATTCACGCATAAAAGATGCTCCAATACTTACAGCTCCCTCTTTTGAGATGTAATAAGCGATGAGGATAAACAGAAGAAAAGTTAGAAAGGATGTCGCTACAGAAAAAAAGGCTTTGACTTTATAAGACATTTTATTTAAAGCTATTACAAGAAAAGCTCCAACTAATGGAATACTCACTCCAATTAGTAACAATGTTTGGATCATTAATGTTCAACCCGACCGTGAACGCGCGTGTGCGTTGAAATATATACTCTTCAAAAGTTCTCCCGATCTATCTCTTGGGATAAAGCGTAATGCTTGAGGTGAGCAGTATTTAACGCATTCTGGATCTCCGTCACACAAGTCGCACTTTACTGAGACCCGCTTTTTATTATCGAATTGAGGAACAGCCAAGGGGCAAATATAATTACATAATTGGCAGCCAATACATTTCAAGGAGTCAATTTTTACTATCCCTGTACTTTCATCCTTATTAATAGCGTCAGATGGACAGGCATCAAGACATAGTGGATTCTCGCAATGGAAACAATATACAGTTTCGAACGATTTACGCGTGGCACTAAAGGAATGTCTAATGAGTGATAGATTATAATCACAAACTTTATACTTGTTAAAGGTGCATGCAGCTTCGCAACTTCGACATCCAGTACAAAGCCTTGGATCAAAAAAAAGGACTTTTTGATCATTTGGTGATACCATTAATACGCCTCCGTCATCTGGATAATTAACCCATACTGTAGAATATGATTTATTTATGAAACTTTTGGTAGCTTTTGCGCGATAGCACGTGTTGTGTTTATAATGGTGACGCTTATGATGTTTAACAAGCGTCTTTATTTTTTG
>JAKLZD010000104.1 GCA_024256245.1 Candidatus Methylarchaceae archaeon HK01M | reverse complement strand
TCTCAGCAAAAAGATCGACCACTCTGGCCCAATAGGGGAAGTCGAACTCTTGGTGAAGAATGCCTATATCTCTCCTCGCCAGGATTGAGTCATAGCCTATCGTATTAAGATTCACCCATTTTTCACCCATTCTTATCTTTACATTTCCTTCGTCTGGCAGTTCAAGACCTGTTAATGATCTTATCAAAACTGTTTTACCAACCGCTGATGGCCCGATTATAGCCAAAATCTCTCCCTCATATACCTGAAAACTTATATTCTCCATGAGAAGGGTTTGGCGTCCGGGAATCACGTAATATTCTTTTGATACGTTCTCCACTTTTAATATAGGTTTTATCTCTTTCAATAAAGGTTTGGGGACTGAAGTATCCATTTTAGACTCGAATCTTCTCAAAGCCTTCTCTGGTAAACCACAGTATGTTATCTTGCCTTTGCTGAGCCAGATAACCCTATCTGCCAGATACCTATGAACCTTAGGCATATGTGAAACGCAGATTACTGTTGTATTCAATTCTCTGTTTATCCTTTTTATCGCCTTTAAAAGTTCTCCCCGACCCTTCTCATCAACCATGGTCCCAGGTTCATCTAACAACAATAATTGTGGTCTTCGAGTCAACTGTCTGGCAAGTAGTAACTTCTGTTTTTCTCCACCACTTAAAACTTCAGCCCAGCAATCAAGCTTATGATCTAGGTCGACCATTCTTAAAATTTCGATAGCCTCTTTTTTCATCTGTTTATATTCTGTTGGGATAACCGGTATGGTTTCTTCACCTTTCATTCTCGAGCTCAAAGCTCTTATCACATTGTCTAAAACAGACTCTGACCATAAACCAAACGATCTTTGGATATGTATTGCAGAGATTTCTTTGGCTTTACTAAGCTCATTAATACCGCTATTTGAGGTTGTTTTGATATTGCCGACTATTATCTCTCCTTCATCAAAGGGCTCGACTCCTCTAAGAACTCTAATCAAAGTCGTCTTACCAGACCCGCTCTCGCCGAGTACGCCTAATATTTCTCCTTTTTCTACTGAGAAATTTAGATGGTCTAATGCCCTAACTTTAATACCAAAATCTAATTTATAGTCTTTGACTAAGCCCTTTACGACCAAAAATGCATTTTTCAGGCAAACTCACCTCAGACTCTGGAAGCATCCTAACCAAGATGTGATCAAAAACAAGAGCCTTCTCTATATCTGCAACTTCTTCTAGCGTCACATACTCTTCCAAATCGATTTTACGAACTTTATCAACGTATTTCTCATATGGTAGCTTTATTCTTAATCCATCAAGCTTTAATACCAACGGAGTAGCCGAAGGCTGCTCTAAAACTTGAGGAATCTGTTCTTTAATAACCTTCATCACAAAAGGGGGGTCTATAATAGGAGGATCATAAGATTGTTCTTCTCTCTTCTTATCAATTATCAAAGTTGTAGATTCAACGATTTCCTCTAATTTTTTTATTTCTTCGCCTCTCCTCAATCTATGGTTGATTCTACCTATCTCACCTACATAGAGGTGTGGACTTGGGACGTTGATTTGAGCAGGACCTCCAACTATTACAGAAGGAATTGTTAACCCATCATATAGGCTTCTCTTACATTCTTGCAAACAGTATCGGAAATTTCCTAATACTACAATGGCCAAGTCATATTCACTTATCAATCTTTTCTCTTTTGGACTTAAATCCCCTTTCTGACCGCCCCCTCTCGATAACCCTATGATGCTCGTTTTGGCACCGTACCTCCTCAGATACTCAGCTATATCGCAGACTGGATGTGGAAGATGTTTTCTCGACATAGATGTTGCCACAACTACTACCTCAGTTCCAACGAGAGGGGTTTTGATCAAAGTTGCCTTCAAAGCTTTAGCTATATTATATAATCTTGCTTCTTCTTCGGATGGTATGGCTAGGGTGATTACCAATTCATATAGAGTTCTACTTTCTTGTATTATGAGACCTCCAGCATCCTCTAAATAGTCTTCTAACCCTTCCTTTTTATATACCCCTCCTTTAAAAAGGTAAAATCCGTATTTCATTAAAAATTTTCACCTATTCCGCATTTAATATATTTACAATTTCTTCTACTTTAACCCTCTTCTTCTTCTCTTTAAGTTTAATTTCAGGCTTAGCTTCTCTTATAGCTTCTGAGATAATTGGTAAAATTTTATACTCTGCTTCTAATTGTAGAAAACCAGGTCGAGGTCCACTTTTTTGCTTCATCCTACATATCCTAGAATCCCAGATCGGGTACCCTCTCTCTTTTATGAAGAGTTTATTTGGCTCAAGTTTCATAGCCTTCTCGACAGCTTTCTCCACTTCTTCCTTCTCACCTTCAATAAAAACCCCAAAACAAGTTTCTTTAACAGTAATTTGAAGCCCAAGCCCAACTATATAGTAGAATAGAGCTTTTGATGTAAGGTTACAATCAGGCGATATTACAATTAAGTACGTCTTATTCAAGACCCTTCTATCATAAGATAAATAACTTCTGTTTAATAAATTTACAAAGTGTTATTGGACTAAGAGTAAAATCACGCTATCTTTTTCCCTGCTTCTGAGCCTGGTTTAACACTGTATACCTCCTCTACTTTTAAAATTACAATGGCTTTAGCCGGCAATTTTGGTCTCTTGCTCTTTATCTCCGATCTGATCTGCTCGTACAAGTCCCCCGAGGATTTTATCTCCACAGGACCTTTAACTTGGTAACCTTCAAGTGTTTCTGAATCCCAAAATGTTAGAGACGCAAAGGGATTCTCTTCTAAATTCTTTCGCGTCTTGTAGAGGTAGTTATCTACTATGACGAATTTATCACCATCTATGATCTTAGGATATCCTATTGCAGATAATGGAACGGTGTTCGGGATACATTTATTGTTGGTAGTTCCTATAACGAGGGTCTTTTTCTTCACTGCTTCTAGAGCCACTTTCTTCACATCTTCAGGAATTTCAACCATATCCCTCACAACTCTATTTTTGATTAAGGCATTATAATATTATATAATAAAATAAATGTTTTTATGTACATTTAAATAATTTAAAATTAGGGATTTTTAGAGAAATTAAGTGGAAGCTTAGAATGATCAATGAAATTAAAAAGAACAGAGCTTTAAAGGTATTCATAAGTCCGACGAACAGTTTAATCCTTTACGATTTAGTAAAGAAATGTGGCCACGAGCCTTTGGCGATCATGGGGGTGATAGGAAACAAGGTAAGAAATCCAGAGATAGATTCGCCTCCAAAAAACATAACTCCTGCAGATGTAAGAGAGGGCTTAGGATATTGTGCTGTTGAGGTACCATCTGGCGTTAGAGGTCGCTTAAGCATAATAGGTAATCTCATAAAAGAAGCAGATGCCGCCATAATAGTGAACGATCCAGATTTTGAATTTGGATGTCAGGGTTGTGCAAGGACGAACGAATTTATAAAGTATTTAATTTACGATAGAGAAATTCCTTATATAACTTTTAGCTATCCCCGAAGCAAGGAGGAAGC
>JAKLZD010000021.1 GCA_024256245.1 Candidatus Methylarchaceae archaeon HK01M | reverse complement strand
AATTTGATCGATATGAGATGCCAAGTCTGTAATCGCATAATATCAGGGAAACCTATAACTAGACATACATGTTGTGTCAACAAGCTTTATGTATTCTGCTCAGAAGCATGCATGAAAAGATGGACTCAGAACTGGTTAAGGCGCCAAGAGCAGATCAAGGTTAGGAATGTACGTAAAAATCTGTTTTAAATTAAATATCTTTTTGGATTCATCCTCCACTTATAGGAGGAAGGATGGCCAAAATATCCCCATCTTTTAACTTTCTTTTATCAAGATCGATGACAGCCTCTCCGTTGACCAAGAAGATCCAGTTGTCTTTAGATTTCTTTTCGAAGACGAGTTGTGAAATTTTCTCGCCATAGATCTTATTGAGCTTGCTAAAGGCGTCCATCACGCTATCGCCTTTATACAATACCACAGGTTCTTCCATCTTGCCAGTAATCTCTCGAATATTGGCAAAGTATCTTAACTTTATGGTTATTTCTTCGTTTTTAGGCATGTTTTGGGGCCCTCAGGAAGAGAGATAAAATCGTTATCTTTTAAAGCTGTGCATAATTTACAAAATGTTAGCGTAGCATCTGTAACAGAAATCTTTTCAGAGGCTATACTTTGGGCAACCTCGATTGCTGTAGATTGGATTAAAGGTATGGACTGAAGTTGCTTCATCTTTTTATCTCCACGTTTTGAGTAGAGGTAGTGGCTTATAGTAGCCTGAGTTGTCCCAAGCTTATTAGCCGCAGCTACCTGCGTAAAACCGTGCTTCTCGATGAGTTCTCTTGCCACCAAGGATCGGAAGGCTGGCAAAAGGTAAACTGCAACAAGTTCACAGGGCGGTCTCAATCTTATTCTCAGAATTACATAACGATGTTATAGTTTATAAATTGTTTGTAATTCTTTCTATAGATCCTCATAGAAGAAGACCTATGTCTTGCTCTACTAGACGCATTATAATCAGTGAGGAAAATATGTAAAGAGCTACACCCAGCATCATAGCTCTGTAAATTCCTATCTTTGGCATCAAGATAAAGAATACAAGTAAATAAAGTATCCAGACAGGAGTTAAAAGAATCAAACCCTTTACGTAAGAAAGAGTGGCACTCAAACCTGATTCCAAGTATATCATCAAGAAGGTGACGACGGTTATTGAAGGGAAGAAGGCTATGAACGCTGCCAATAGACCCTTTCCCTCACTACCAATAACTACAGTAGCACTGACCACGATTCCTCCTATGATGAAATAAAGTAATATTAGGCCGATATTCATTTTCTTGTTCCCCTCCACTCCTTCTCCCCTATATTTAACTTCACTAATAATCTTAATATCCAAGTTACTAAACCTAACGGATTGAAGATTTTCTACTTTACCAGTAATCGTTCTAGGAAGGATGGCTAATTTCATCCTAGTACACGTTGCCTATACTGGCATTATATGATTCCATTCTCAAGCCCTGAGGCGATTTAAGGGGAAACTTTACTATGGCCGCCTTTCTCACTAATCAAAAAGTTAAAATTTAGGATACATCTTGAGGTTTTAAGTCTTCGCACCAAAAGCTGATAAGTTTTGGACTGGCTTTCATAATGTCTGAGGAGGTGATAATCCCTACGAGCCTATCATCTTCTATGACGGGCAACCTCTTGATTCCTCTTTTCGTCATCAGCCTCGCTGCCTCTTCTATGCTGGTATTTGGATCTATAGTCACCAAGGGGGTGGACATGATCTTTTTGACCTCAAATATCTTGGGCTCTGGGTAGAGCTCTACCATTCTTAATATATCCCTCTCCGTCAATATCCCTACGGATCTCCTTCTTTCGTTATCCACCACTACAACAGAGCCTATGTTGAACTTGTTCATCTTCTGAACAGCTTCTCTGACACTATCGTTCATACCAATGGTCTTGACATTTCTTGTCATAACATCTCTAACCATAAGGACACTCATTCTCATCACTTTAACCAAAATAGAGATATATCCATGTACATATACATTTTCACCTTGAACGAATATCGAAGAAGTTGATACTTAGATTATATTTTTGAATTTGTAATTGTAAAGGTTATTTTATTACAAATTTTTAATAGATTATTCAAATTATCATTTTGTGAGATATATGAGTAATCTCGAAGATCATCTTAGGATGGATGTAGTAAATGGTGCAAAGGCCATCTTCCATAAAGGTCTGGTAGATGTTGGTGAGGGAAATGTTAGCACTCGTATCCCAAAAGAGGAAGAGCTATTCATTACTCCAACTTTTAGCCAGTATGAGACGATGACCAAAGACGATGTCGTCCATCTAAAATTTGATGGCACACAACTAAGTAAAGGCAGAAGAGCTTCCACAGAATACAGATTGCATGTAGCCATATACAAAGCTCGTCCAAAAGCAAAATGTGTAATCCACACACATTCACCTTATGCAACGATGCTTTCTGTTGTCAGAAAGAAGATACCAGTCATTTTAGAAGAGATGGTCGTTTTTTTAGGTGGCCCAGGAAATATCTCAGAATTCGGAAGAGCACACACCTATGATATAGGAGAAAAGGCACTTAAGTCATTAGGTAAAACGAATGCTATCCTTTTGGCCAATCATGGAGTTCTGGTCTGTGGTCGAACTATGGAACACGCGGTCAAGATGGCTGAACTAGTAGAGAAAATGGCGATGATATACTGGGGTTCGTCTCAAATTGCAGAACCTGTAATAATCTCTGAGGAATCTAGATTAAAAAAGGATTTTGATTCGAATTTTTCAACTTATGGTAAATAAAAAGTTGTACCAAGATGTATAAGAATAGTATAAAATGCCTCTAATGAAATTTTTTATTAAATATAATTCCTGTTGTTAATATAACCACTAAGACGAGTACTAGTAAGCAATGAGCAAATAGCTCTAAATTATTGATAGATAACAGCTCACCGCCAACAGAAGGTGTTTCTAAACAGTACAAAATCCCTGTACCAAATTCAAAGGTATTGATATCTAAAATTGTAATGAATCCTTCAGGAGCCATATCTACAGGAACAACAAGTATTAATACAATACCCAATGTAATAAATCCTAAGTTAAGGCATCGTGGATTTCCGATACAGTTCAAGGGAAGGCATATCTCTATGTCTGATCCACTTGTGGCTACTTGAATTCCCTCACAATCTACAGGTGGACCCAATATGTTAAATTCTTCATATAAAAAGCTGATACCATCTGTATTTAATGTATAATCGGGATTTGTATCTCCGTCAATATCCAATACGATACTAAAGTAAAAGCCAAGATCTTTTGACGTAAAATCTCCATAAAATTGTATCCAGAAATAAAGGTTATTCTTATCGTGTGCAACATATGCCTCTTTGATATCTATTTCATCAGGAAATGTACTATCTGGTTCTTCATCAGGATCTTTAATTATTGGAATTATTCCTAACCAATCGCTAGTATCTCCGTCGACTGTTATAGTTCGATATATCGCTCCAACATTTTGTGGTACAAGAAGAAAAAAGCACAAAAAAGCGGTTATAATTGAAAATGTTAATTTCAAGTTATAAAGTTAAGTTTAATTTCGTTATTTAAATATTATCAAATTTCTTATTTAAGCTTCTACGGCTTCCTTCAATTTTGAAATGAAACCCATCTCATCTTCAGCTATTCTCCTCTTTACTTCCTTCCAAGTAGCTGAACAATTTTTATAATCGACAGATATTATCCTGTGAATTGCTTTATCGATTTCAAGTTTGTTCTCCTTGTTTACTTCTGCTCCTATTTAAGAACCGTTAAAGTGGCGGGCCCGGTGGGATTCGAACCCACGATCCCCGGCTGTCCTCCACCGATAGAGGGCCGATGCTCTATCCATGCTAAGCTACGGGCCCATCTAATTTGATAGCTTTTATAGCTCGGCACATTCGCCATTGATAAAGCTTACAGATAATTTTTTCGACTATGGAATCGTTAAAGATAAAGGCTAAACGAGTAGTATGTGCGCGTATAAAAGTTTCTTGATAATTCCCACATAATGTCTAAAAAGATCATTATATGCATCTATCGAATAAAAT
>JAKLZD010000098.1 GCA_024256245.1 Candidatus Methylarchaceae archaeon HK01M | reverse complement strand
AGAATATTTATAAAATCATAGGGACCTAAAACTGCATATTGAGCTAAAATTTTTGCGCCCATGGCTTCAACTTCTTTGTTGACTTCCTTGATTCTTTCAGGCTTAACTTTGATCGTCATTCTGCCTTTATCAGTAAGGGTTGTCAACATTACATAGATAGGCATAGCGTCAGATATTTTGTAAGCACTTATTAATCTTTCCGAGCATCCTTCCCATAAGAAGATATGAACCATAAGAATTATTGTTTGCTGTTTTTCTCCACTTAGGACGAATTCTCTTCTTTGATATTAGGTTCAAAGGCAAGAATTGTTTATCAGAATGATCTTGTATCACAAATTATCTCATATCTGATTGGCTTCTGAATATGGTTTAAGTCGCCATCTTCCCCTTTCCAATTACTTTACTTCCGACTTATCTCTGTAGAACGTACGTGGCAGGATCTTTATCGAATGTTTGTTTGCATAAGGAGGAGTAGAAATAGTATATCTTCTCTTTATATCCATATTTATGCTCTGCAGTCTTTTTGTTAACACCCATTCCGCAGTTCAAGAATATTAGAGATAGACTATTCATAAAGGAATTTTTTTATCAAAAATAAATTAATATATCAAATAGATGGGAAATATGATAGGGATGTGAAGCATTAGTGACAATTTTACCTGTAGTTATGTATTAAGTATCATCGATTAATAAAAATAAAAGTTTTAACAATTTAATATTCTCTTGGGTGGAGTCGAATTGGGAAGAACTGGACTTACAGATGAAGAGTTGGAGAGGTATTCGAGGCAGATCGCTCTGAATTACATAGGATATGAAGGGCAGTCACTTCTAAGAGCAGGAAGGGTGTGCCTCGTGGGTGCGGGGGGTCTTGGCTCCCCCATAGCCTTGAAGATGGTAGCCATGGGTATAGGTTACCTTCGTATCATCGATAGAGACATTGTATCAAAGTCGGACCTCCACAGGCAGTATCTTTATGATGAATCCTGTATAGGTGTACCACAAGTTGAAGCTGCTGCAAAGAGGCTGAGTATATTGAATTCCAGCGTAAAGGTAGACCCAATAGCAACATCCATAACCTCTCGCAACGTAGAAGAGCTGATAGAAGGAGTAGATCTGGTTATCGATGGATTGGATACCATAGAAGCTAGATACATCTTGAATAGGGCAGCCGTAAAGCTGAAGGTGCCTTATATCTTTGGGGCCGCTATACAGACCTTTGGTAACATATCGACCTTCATCCCAGGGGAAACTGCCTGCCTTGAGTGCTTCTACTCAGGTCTAAGAGACGAAGATATGGAAAGATGCGCAATCGTGGGGGTCTTTACACCTCTTCTCGATATAATTTCCAGTATCGAAGTTTCCGAGGCCATTAGAATCTTACTGAACAAAGAAACCCACCTAAAAAACCGACTCATGTTTGTAGATCTTGAAAACTTCTGCTTCGATGTGGTAGAACTATCGAGGAATATCAATTGCCCGACATGTGGGGAAGCTAGAATTGAGACTTCTCAAGTGCTTGAAAAGGCTGTGAGTGGGATCTGCGGAAGAGATGGGAGGGGTGTCTTCATCGTTGACACAAGAGTAAAGGTACTTGATATAGAAAGTATAAAAAATGAGCTTCTGGCTGAAGGTATTACCCTGAAGACTGAGGGCACAATGGGTCTGACCTTTGATTACAGTAAGGAAGTGGGAGTTAGCGTGCTGAAAGGAGGAGTGGCCATACTACAGGTTGCCCCTGGCTCAGGGATTTACGATGAAGAGGCGGCATTGAGTGCGTATAGGAAAATCGCTGAAAGGCTAGGTCTACCAATGGTCTGATTCTAGTTAAACTCATGGCGTTAAGAAAGATCAAAGTCGCTAATTACGTTTAGGAGCTATTTAATTAGTGATGCATAGTTGCTTATCTCTACTCTTCCCATAACCTTAGAAGTACCTGCCCTCTTCATATCTGCTCTATCCAGATATAATGAAGTTGATATCTGAAATTCCCTAATTCTCTGTATTCAGCAATCTTACATGGACTCTGTTTTTAGTATGCGATCTTGATGGGTCAAAACATTCATTCTTCTTCCTCTAACAAAGCTGATTATAGTCGTCCTAGTCAGTCGGGCAACCTCGATACCAGAGTAGATGGCGGCAGAGATGGAGGCGACTATCGGGATCTTCATACGTGCTGCTTTTAAGACGATATCTCCTGTAAGTCGTCCACTTGAAGCCAGAAAACATTTATCGAAGTCAATTTTGTTAAGGGCTACTGCACCTATTATTTTGTCTACTGCGTTATGGCGTCCCACATCCTCTGCCCAGACCAATAGCTCACCTTTAAAGGAGTAGATGGCCGCTATGTGGACTCCTCCTGTTTTACGGTACACCCCATTGAGAGTATTAAGACGTTTGACAGACTCCGATATGATTTTTGCATCAACTTTAGATCTGGATGTAGAATAGGGAAGGCTTAGTCTATCCATAAGTTTCGATAGAGGCCAGTAGTCGGTGGAGCCACATGCAGACACGATCAATCGGGCAAAGGGCTGTGAGCTAGTAATCCGTTTTTCGACATCGACACTGGGCGTTAGCTTGACTAAACAATTACCATCTTTATCTATCTGTATTCTTTGTATTTCCTTTAACGATTTCAGTACTCCTTCTGAGAGGAGGTGACCGACAACCAACTCTTTTAACTGGCTTGGAGAGCAGAGAATTGAGACATAGGGGATTTTGTTCAGAAATATATGTAGGGGAGTCTCCTCTGCTACAAAATCGATTTTTGTCTCTATTCTTTTAAACGAGAGATTAATCTTTTTGACTTGAACCTTCTTCAAATCGGCCCTCCTCAGTTAGCGATAAGTTCAGGGAATCTTCCTCGGAAAGTTCTCCTACATCTGCTTTTGGGCATGTCTCCTACACCGTCTTATAATAACATTATATAGTTTAATTCCCTTATGTAAGTAATTCCTCTAAGATTTCTTTAATCTTCTTTTGTAGAAATGATATATCTTATACTTAATCCTTTTTTATACTTCTTCCCTTTCAATCTTGTCCTATTTAATTGACTTTGAGATCTCTTCAACCTCAGAAACTAGCTTTCCAATCTCTTCTTGGATATTATAGAGATACGCGGAGGCT
>JAKLZD010000116.1 GCA_024256245.1 Candidatus Methylarchaceae archaeon HK01M | reverse complement strand
TCTATCGTAGTCTCATAGTTTCCTGGCGTTCCTAGACCGTTTGCATGGACATGTATGGGATGAGGTAGATTGAGGCGCTTGTTCACTTTGCATAAGCCCCTAATAATATCTCTTGATGTTATCCCAAAGCGTGGGACAGGTTCATCTATCGTTTCTGGTCTTCCCCATAATATGTCTAGAAACTCTTCATCTCCCCATTTCCAGGCCTCAACACATCCTGGGTCTACGATCTTTATAGCATAGCCCTTAGTTGCATTCAGAATCCAAGCAATATAGGCGGCACATTCATCAAGTTTATTGTCCATTAGATATTCCCAGACGAACCAGTTATTGCCAAACAGTACGAAGCAAGCTTTGTCGAGAAGAGGTATATCTCTGAATTCGTGATGACAGTGCAACATCTTTATGGGCGAGTTTGCAGGTTCTATAACGGTAGTATAGCCCATCTCAGCATACCTGTAGCCCGTTATAAAGCTCGATGGGGTGGAGTACCCTCCCCCTGAACGCTTTACTTGAGTCTTAGATTCGAAATCCTTATAGTGGTCTTCAGGACGTAGAATCCTACCTGTATTCACCTTTGGTCCTGCTATATGTGAATGGAGATCGACTCCTCCTGCCATGACCAACTTATTAGATGCATCTATCACATACGCTTTAGATTCATCGACTTTATCCACTATCTTATTGCCTTTGATGGCGATGTCCTTGACTTCTCCATCAATCTTATTTGTGGGGTCGTAAACTACTCCATTCTTTATCAATAACTCCATCTCTATCGCCCCCTCATAGACCTTACCTTTTCCAATATCATCTGAATTATCTCCTCATCCGAATATATACCTGATGGAGGTTCAAGGACCTTTTTGAGTCGTAGAGGTATAGCATCCATTCTGTAGGCAGAACCTTCAGCCTCTATCCCTGTAAAGGCAGAGGGTATCACAACATCTGCAACAAGAGAAGTAACAGAAGGATGTGGGTCTATGACTGCAAAGGGAATCTTACATAGGTTTTGAGCTACATCTTTAGGGAAATGGGCCAAAGGGTCTGATGCTATTATGAGGGCCGCATCACATTCCCCCCTGCTTAAGATATCCACAAAGCTTGTCTCCCCTGGGTTATACCATGGATAACCGCGACTTAGATCTACAGCGTAGGGATAGCCTGTCTGCCAAGCTGTTACTTCATTCATTCCGGTTACGTTGTAGTGTCCTCTCATGGGGATTATTGAAAATTTCACCCATTTATTAAGATCACGAACCAAAGAGATGGCTGCATCTATATTTCTCTCCTTTCCTCGACTCATGGTAAGACCTAGACCAAAGAACAAGATCCCAAATTCACAGTTTCTTAATAACTCTGCCAATTCTTCGATTTTTTCTACTGGTATTCCAGCAACACTTTCTTCCTCTATTTCATTAAAATGTAAAATCATACGTAATGCAGACATAAGTTCATAGTCTTGACCTTGTTCGATTTGAATGAAAAGGTCTGCATGCTTAGCGCTGGCAGTCTTCCTCACGTCTATGACTACCATCTTCCTCTCCTCTCTTTCTTTCCTAAATCTACCCTTCGATAAAACGCTATATCTTCTCAGATGCCTTGGGTGGGATTCTTCCACGTTGCTTCCCCAGTATATTATCAAGTCGGCCCTATGCCTGACCTCTCCGAGGGTGCAAGTAGGCATTCCTATATCATGCATCCCTAGTGCAGTAGGACCATGGCATGTCACCGTCTGGTTATCAATGACCCCGCCTAATTCTTCTGCGAGCTCCACCCCCAGTCCTTGAGCCTCACAACTCGACAAGGCCATACCATAAATGGCAGGGTACTCTGCATTTGTTAGAATCTCGGCTACATTTTCCACTGCTTCTTCTAGCCTTACAGGAATCTGTTCACCGTTCTTTCTAATCAGAGGAGATGTTAGCCTGTGTTTATAGTAGTTTAAGAACTTGGTAGCAGAAATTGAGCATGAATTCTTGACTCTCTTTATTTTATTGTCATCAACTGTAGCGACGATATCGTCACATAGACAGCCACATATCGGACAGACCACATTTTCGAAAGTAGCCATTTTATATTTACCTACCTAGGTTGGTCAGCAACTCTCTTATATCTAATACTCTTTCCCCTGGGGCTGGTTCGACTTCAGCCGATATGCCTTTATATGTTGGCATGCCCGTGCTGTTTGTATTCATGCCCATGAGAGCACTGGCATAAGGGCCGTAAGGTATGAAGATTATTCCAGGCTTGGGAATGTGGTCCGAAGGAACACATTTGACGATAACGCTACCGAACTGCGTTATAACATTTATAGCATCTCCTTCCTTTAGCCCTGCATCCTCCATATCCTTTGGATGAACTTCACAGATTGAGACACTCTCCTTATATTTGTCAGATGTCTTACTTATCTCCTTCCCCATGCCCTGTTTTAAGCTCCTGCCTGTCAATAATGTAGCTTTAAATCTCTTCATATTCAAAATCAAGAGACCTAATTCTTTACCCTTTAACTATTTTTCTCTCTTATATATTTCAATTTATAAGATAAATTACAATTAAAATTACTAATTTTTTAATGATAAATTAGATATTTATCTTTAATTATTTATATTTATTCATTAATTTATCATTTTTAGAAGGTTTATTGGTTTGATATAATCCTTTCCTCTCCCCTCAAGAGAACCTACCAAGACACGATAATAGTCTCCTTCAGTCTTCTTATCAACGACCT
>JAKLZD010000060.1 GCA_024256245.1 Candidatus Methylarchaceae archaeon HK01M | reverse complement strand
GTAACTTACAAGTATTTAATCTTATTAAAGAGATATTGCAGATAAGTGATAGATAAAGGAAAAATAAGGTGTAGGAGCTTCGTTCCCTCCTCCAGTAGAGTGGGAGACTTATTTATGAACCATTTTCGTGTAATTAATTCTAATTTATAATTTATTTTGGAAATGCATCCAAAACCACTCGAAAATCTTATACCAAACCATCTTTATCGCTAGCCTATGAAAATTTCTTTAATGAAGGGCTTCTGTTTTGGTTTAGCCTCCGGTGTTATTACTACTTTAGGCATGATTGTGGGGCTATATGCCAGCACAAATTCAAAAATGGCGGTTATAGGGGGCATTATGGCAATTGCCATTGCCGATGCATTATCTGATGCCTTAGGAATGCATATCTCCGAAGAGGCAGAGTGTCAGCATTCAACTAAAGAAATCTGGGAATCGACGATTTCCACTTTTCTATCCAAGTTAGTTTTTGCATCGACATTTATTGTTCCCGTATTATTCTTTGATCTCTACGTTTCGATTATAATAAGTGTCATATGGGGTCTGTCCTTGATAATATCGATAAGTTATATCATGGCTAGACAACAAGGTGAAAAAAGTCAAAAAGTGATTCTGGAACATCTTTTAGTTGTAATAGTTGTTATTATTGCAACTTATTACGTAGGTGAATGGATATCTACTTTTATTTGAGAAAGATATTAAGAGACGGGTATAACTTTCTCAAAAAATGATGTAAGAATTTTTTATTTTTAAAGAAGCCAATCGGCTAAAGCGATCTGGTATGTGTTGTAGTATTGTTTGGCTGTCACAATACCCCGTGTGGATAGTCGGTAAAGGATTCTGTGAGTTTTGACTCTGGTGAAACCCGTTTTTCTTGAAATGTCTCGTTGAAGCATCTTTCCTCCAGCGTTCATCAACAATTCGACGACCTTCTTTTCATCATCCTTCAAGACTTTCAATACAGCCTCAAGTGACCTTTGTTCCTTAGGTAAATTTGTTTGAGTCGAAGGCTTCTGTTCAATATCGGGAAATATAAATAGATAAGCCAGTAATCCGATCATAAATGTTATAGGAACTATAACAACAGGGATCCAGATGTTGATTTGTGCCCCCATCACGTGTCTCATTCCTGGGAATCCCTGAGAAACATAAAGATAAAAAATGATGTATGTCAAGGTGCCCACTAAAATTGAGAACGCCAAAAGAAAGATTACTGTTCTAATCCGCACTTCTCATGCACAAAATATTTCAAATCACTTCGACTTATAAGTTGTTTCACTTTTTGATCAAATAGTTACAACTTCTTATCCCATCTAATGTGGTGGTATTTATGGTATCCTTAGCCTCAAAGATCTTGGAAGTAGTAACAGATAAAGAATATATATGATTTTTACTATATACATAATGGTGAAAAATTTGTTTAGAGATGAAGATATCGATGAGTGGTTTAGGAGACGTTGGCGTTGGCCAATCTTCAGGAGTAGATTCTTTGAGGATATCGACAAGATGTTCGAGGATGTCTTTAGGGATATAGAAAAGGAAGTTCCAGAAGACTTCATAAAGGAGCGTAGACTTCCTGATGGGCGCACAATTAAAGAGTTCGGACCCTTTGTCTATGGCTACTCGGTAAAGATAGGTCCTGATGGAAAGCCTATTGTAAGGGAGTTCGGTAACGTTCGACCGTCTACTCCAGCTTTTCCATTTCAAAGGCCTAAGATGGAACTTAAGAAAGAAAGGGAGCCCATGGTGGATGTACTCGATATAGGCGACTCGATCAAAGTAGTTGTAGAGTTGCCTGGGGTCGAGAAGTCGGATATAAACCTCGATTCTGCCGAGAAGAATATGACTATATCTGTGGATACCGAAGCCCGAAAGTATTACAAGAAGGTCGAACTGCCTGCAGAGATAGATCCAGATAGTGCGAAAGCATCTTATACCAACGGCATCCTAGAAGTAGAGCTAAAGAAGGCTGTACCGACCACAAAGGGCAAACGCATCAAGGTAGAGTAAAGTAAATAGCAGTCGAATACTACCTAAAACCCCTCTAATCTACTTTCTATGATTGCCACTTTCATATCAAGACCTCACCGATCCTCCTCAACCCTTCTGATATTATGTGCTCGTTTTGACATGCACTTATCCTAACGAAGTTTGGGTAATCTCCAAACGTCGTTCCAGGTGCCACACATACTCCCTTCTCTCTTAATAAGTCAAGAGAAAACTTCTCAATATCAAAATCTATATCTTGACTGATCTGGGGGAATGCGTAGAAGGTACCGTCAGGTTCATAATATGGTATCTCCATCTTCTTCAATTCCTTACAGATCAACTTTATCCTTCTCTTAATCAGATTCGAATATACTTTGACATCATCCTCACATCTTAGGGCCTCTATTGCAGCATATTGAATGAATTCTGGCACACTTGTAGATGCTAAAGCCTGAATTCTTGAAATCTTCTTTATGGTCTCTAAATCAGAGACGGCATAACCTATCCTAAAGCCTGTCATGCCATAGCTTTTAGAGAAAGATGAGACATATATCGATTTACAATCATGAAACTCTAAGATGCTATTGTAGGGTTTGAAGGCATAATCAAGATAAACTTCATCACTCAAGATGGTAATGTCTCTTTCTTTCGCTAATTCTACAATCGCTTTCAGATCATGCTTCTCAAGAACCTTTCCCGTGGGGTTGTTTGGATAGTTAAGTACGATCAGCTTAGTGGAATCGTTAAGTAGCTCTGAAAAAGATTCTACATCGGGTCTCCAACCATCTTCTAGCTTCGTTTTAAAGACAACAGCCCTGCTTCCTACATCCTCTATACAATCTACGTAAGCTGGCCATGCGGGCTGTATCACCACAGCCTCATCACCTGAGAAGAGTGTTGACAGAATACTTGCATAAACGGAGAACCTCCCCCCACATGTTACAGCTACTTGTTCAGGGGAGATATTTATCTGAAAACGCTTGTTCACAGAATTTGCTATCTCTCCCCTTAAATCTGGGATACCTGCAGGCTCTGTATAATGTGTAAAACCTCTTTCTATCGAATCGTAAGTCGTCCTTTTAACCTTCTCTGGAGGGCCAAAATCTGGCTCGCCGACTTCTAAATGAATCACCGAACTTCCTTCCCTCTCCATCTTTTTGGCTAAGACAAACATATCTATAACACTGATAGCCTTGGTATGCTTGTCCATACCTTTCTGCATCCTTACAGCCTCGTCTATGAGAAGGTTCAGGAGCCTTAACCCAAAGTGTTCATCAACGTTATACTTATTACAGGCATCGATGATAGAGCTCTTCAAATCCCTCTCTACTTTATAGTCTACAACAGGTAATTTTATAGAACGTTTTATTCTGTCAATTTCTTTTGTCAGCGAAAAACGCAGACCTGTAAGCCTTATTATCTCGTTTGTGACTTCTCTAACTTCCTCACGTAAAGCCTCCAGTTCTGATCGATCCGACAAATATTAACACCGTCCTTACCTCTTGAAGCCTCTCTTAATGACTGGGGGTATAAGGCCCGCCCTTATAGAGTGATCTGCTATAACACATGCTACTATACCCTCTACAACAGGAACTGCCCTTGGAACTATGCATGGATCGTGACGCCCAGGAACGACTAGATCGACTTCCTTTAAAGTATCTCTGTTGACACTCTTCTGTGGTTTGCTTATAGATGAAGTTGGCTTAAAAGCCAATCTTAGCACTATGGGCATCCCGTTGGAGATGCCTCCAAGGATGCCACCAGCCCTATTTGTGATGGTGACTATCTTCCCTTCCTTTACTCCAAAAGGATCGTTACATTCTGATCCCCTTAACCTTGATACTTCAAAGCCGATTCCGGATTCAATGCCTTTTACAGCTGGTATAGAGAATAGTGCTTTACTTAGATCGGACTCTAAGGAGGAGAAGACCGGTTCGCCCAAAGCAACTGGCACGTTCAGTACCTTACACTCGATTATCCCTCCTACACTATCTCCCTTCGACCGCTCTTCCAAAATCTTAATCCTCATCTTCTCCGCTACCTCTAAATCTGGACATCTCACTTCGTTGGAGTATCTGAATTTCTTAGCCTCGTCATCAGATACTTCTCTAGCCCTAATACCCCCAATCTCGATAGAGTACGCAAGGACATCTATCCCAAGTGTGTGAGAGATGAGTTTCTTTGCTATGGCTCCAGCAATCACGAAGGTGGCCGTCACCCTTCCCGAGAACCTCCCCCCTCCCCTCCAATCGTTATAGCCACCATACTTCCAAAAAGCTGTAATATCTGCATGTCCTGGTCTGGGAGTCTTCCTTATCTTCTCATAAGGCTTAGAGTCGACATCTTTGTTCCATATTAAGGCACATATGGGAGAACCCGTTGTGTATCCTTCAAACACTCCTGAGAGTAACTCTACTCGATCTTCTTCAGACCTTTTGGTTGATGTAGAGGATACTCCGGGCCTCCTCAGATCAAGGTCTCTCTGAATATCGTCCTCACTCAATGGCAGACCTGCAGGGCAACCGTCTATGACTCCACCCACACATCTACCGTGGCTCTCACCGAAGCTTACAACTACGAACCTCTCTCCGAGTAAATTCCCAGTCATTCATATGCCCTCTATTAGTGCCCCTAGCATTTTCATATCACCGATAAAGTCTGGGTAAGACACGTCCACCGACTCAACACCTTCTACAGTACAAGGCTCAGATGAAGCCATTGCTGCAGCAAACAAGGCCATGAAGAGTCGGTGATCGCCATGGGCGTCTAAAGAGCAGCCCTTCAATTCCTTGGGCCCTTCTATCGCCATTCCATCCCTCAACTCTTGCACATGGGCACCAAATTTCCTCAATTCTTTTGCCAATATGGATATTCTATCTGTCTCTTTGAACCTAGCATGCTCAACGCCTTTTATGATCATCTTCGATCCAGAATTTAATGCGACTACCGATAGGACTGGGAGTAGATCAGGGGAGTCTGATAGATCATATTCTCCTCCTTTCAGATTACGACTTTTTGACAGGGTGATCGTACCATTCGATCTATCCATATTGAAATCAGCCCCAAGTTTTTCCAATATATCTACGATACGCATATCTGCTTGAGGGAGAGAGAAGTTCAGTTTCTCTATCTTAACTCTTCTACCAGCCAACAATGCTGAGGCGATCAAAAGGGATGCGGAGCTAAAGTCCCCTGGCACATCGAACTCTGTATAATGGTAATCTTGACCTGATGGGACGATATATTCTACGTAACTTTTATTTGTAAGGTCTCCTCCAAAAGATTTTATCGTTTTCAAAGTCGCATCTATATACGGTCTAGATACGATCTTTCCATGAATTCTTATCAATGTTCGACTTTTAGCTTTTGGTGTTGAGATCAAGAGCGCAGATATAAACTGAGACGATATATCCCCTCTTACCGTAGTCTCCCCACCCTTTATTCCTCCACCTTCCACTATAATCGGAGGTAGTCCATTTTTGCGGGACGAATAGCAATTTACCCCCAAACTAGATAATGCTGAAAGTAAGGGTTGCATGGGTCTTGACCTGATGCTTTCATCACCAGTGATTATCGAGTAGCCCTCTGGAGTAAGTGATGATACAGCAGTTATCAACCTCATCGTAGTCCCTGAATTCTCTACGTTGATAACATCATCGGGCGTTTTAAGGTCTGGTTTTCCTTCTATCTGGAGATAAGTTCTCTTATCATCTATAGCGGCACCCAAGGTTTGGCATGCCTTTATCGTAGCCAAAGTATCCCTTGAAATTAGTGGGTTGTTAACCCTTGATCTACCAGAAGCAAGACACGATAGGATCACTGCCCTGTGTGTGTAGCTCTTGCTTGGTGGAGCAGAAACACTGCCATTAAGTTCACTTGGGAAGATCTTTATAGCCGTCAATCCAACACCATCCTCGCCCTTTCATTGTTGATCTCAGTTGATATAATTTCTCCAGGGAGACTCGACCAGTTAGAGATAATGTCATCAACTCTTTCTGAAGGGCAAACCGCAGTTATAGCAGGTCCTGTACCCGATAGACCTGCACCTATTGACCCAGCTGAGAGAGCACTCATCATTGGCTCCGTGCTGAAGCCTAGTGCGGTTGAGCAGAGAAGACCGTTCAAGACCATCGCATCCCAGTATCTCCCTCTAATAGTTAATAAATAAGCTTCTTTAAAGAGAGATTTTAAATTTTGAAGCTTTATCTTATCAACATCCTTTGTGTATGCCTTCTCAGATGGAACATATATGACTATCTTATAGTCGTTTACTAAAACCTCCCTCCTTTCTATTATTCTCTTTTCGTTGTCTGTTACAACCAATCCTCCAAAGTATGATGCGCAGGCATCGTCAAAAGCACCAGTTATCGTCACACCCGCTTTGATAGACGCATCTACGCCTAGGTTGACATTTGTAAGATCGTCCAATTCTTTCCTCAAGGATGAGACTGTTGCCAAGACTATCGCATTGGATGCTACGCTCGAACTCTTCAGACCTTTTCCGATAGGAATCTCAGACTTGGTCGTTACCTTAGCTCCATAGTTACTATAACCAAAATATTCCAAAACTTCCTTGATGGTATGTCTTGCCAAAGTTTTATCCTCCTCACAATCACTTCCTATGACCTTGATTTGGATTTCCTTCGAGCCCTCTACAAGCTCGACTTCAGCTTCTGTCTTTAATCGAACCCCAAGAGCAGCTCCATTACCAGTTGAAATGGCATTTACTATGGATACAGCTCCAAAAGCCAAACCCTTTCCCTTCATCCTAAAGCCTCTAAAATAATTCTTTTCATCGTATCGATAGGCGCATCTATACCAGTCCATAGCTCAAATGATTTGACACCTTGTCCCACGAACATCTCATAGCCAGGGATTATTCTTGCGCCCCTTGTTTGAGCATCCCTGAGTAACTTCGTTTTCTTCGGTTTATAGACTGCATCAAAGACAACGATATCTTTTTTGATAAATTCGGGGGGGACTATACTCTCATCCAATTTTGGATAAGCGCCTATGGGCGTTGTGTTTAAAAGAATATGGGCAGAACTAATGGCTCTTTTTAAAGAGTCAGTCGTAAGCTCTTCCGTAGTACAGGTCATTTCTATTTTTTGGCTCAACTCTTTTATTATCGATTCTGCCCTGCTGATGGTTCGGTTGAGTATGATTATCTCTCTACACCCTTTCGATACCAATGCCACTATACATGCCCTAGCCGCCCCCCCTGCACCTATTAACAGGGCTCTCAAACCATTTAAAGAAAGATTAGTAGTCTCAAGTGCCGATACCACTCCATCTACATCCGTATTGTAGCCAATAAGCTTACCACCATTGTTCAATACAGTATTCACTGCACCTACTAATGATGCACCTTCATCTATACTGTCAAGAAGATCGATTATAGCAACCTTATAGGGCATTGTAACGTTGAAACCTTTAACACCCAAAGTCCTTAATCCATCGACAGCCTCTTCTAAAGATTCCTTCACATCGAAGGCAAGGTAGACGTAGTCCAGATCTGTAGCACGAAAGGCTTCATTATGCATTATGGGGGAGAGGGAAGTATCTATTGGGTGGCCTATTACACAACATAGGCGAGTTTTACTACTAATCCTCCAATTTGAATAAGCCATAAAGCTCCCTTAGCTCTTTTATTGTTATCTGGGCTGGTGCAGTAGGTGAGTCTGGTAGTGAGGCATAAGTAAAGGGGCTACCAAAGAGGGGACAGAGGACTCTGGATATCTGACCCTTCTCACCCATGCAGAATGCTATTAGCCTGTCTGGTTTTGAGGATTCGTATAACTTCAAGATAGAGAGATTGTCTGAAAAATGGTTAGCCATGGGGACGATCTTCACTATATCTCCTAAGAGCTTTGCTTCATCGAGGGTGCTTTCGAGGGATTGAAAAGGCGGTGTATCTTTGAAGTCGTGCCAAGATATAATCGTTGAAACTCTCGCCCTCTTAATAATATCCAAAATTTCAGGCTGACTTCGGGCCAGACTTAACTCGATATCGATGTACGTAGGTCTAAACTGTGTAAGATCTAAAATTAATTTTTGCCTTTCCTCTTCACTTCCTCTGAACTCCCCTCCTTCACCTCTTGCTCTGCACGTCAAAATACATCTATCTTCACATAATTTTACAACTTCATTTATATAGGAGAAGTCCATCTCGTCTAAGTAATCGATCCTTACCTCGATTAGATCCGAGCCGAGATCGAGAGCCTCTTCTACCCTCTTCTTGAGCAACTTTATGTCTTTAACACCTATTGATGCGCATATCTTTGCTCTTCTGTTAAGCATTTCAAAATCGGCTCTACTTTTCCAAGATGTATTCATCTACTTCAATGCCGAAGTGCCTACCACTAGCTTCATGGATATAAGCAAGCACTTCATCATTAGGCTTTATCTCTGTAGCTGAAATCAACTCGCCTTTCTTCCCAGCCAACCTTATCGTTTCCGCATTCTGGACGAGAATACTTGTCTTACGCCCATTGTAAACTGCTTTTATTAAGCGTAGAGGTCTCCTTTCAATCTTCGACCTTCCAACTGTAGCTAACTTCGTTTTGCCTTTGCTATCCACAATAAGAACTTCATCCCCCGCCTCGATTTCAGAAAGATACTTTGTGCGAGCATCTGGGAGAAGGATATAGCTGTGGACCGCTCCAGCATTAATACGAAAAGGTCTTGGAGCAGAAAATTTAGAGGCTATAGCTTCACTTCGAATCAAGAAGAACAGACTCGATTGACTTCCTATGAGCACTCCATCATCGATTTCAAGCATAGATGCAGTATCGATGCAAACCCTATCTCCCATGCCCACATCCCTTACTCCTGTTATCTTGACAGCTACCAATTCAAGCCTCCTTGGTACTGAAAGAAGGCTCAAGAGGTTCTTTACATCATCAGAATCTTTTGGAGCGTATATTATACCATCAACACCAAGCTCAAGCACACCGAACATCGTCTGAACTTCTTCTAAAAGATCTATGTTTGCATACAGTTTCGTATCTTTCTTATGTAGTTGAGCAACCAAGTTTTCCAATGGTATTATCTTCCAATCTTCAGTCTCAACAAAGATGCCCATCGCTCCTTGCTGGGCAGCATCCAAAACTCTACTTTCATCTGCCTTTTTTGTTATCTTGATCTTCAAAGCGAATTTCTTTCCCATTTCTTTAACATCTTCTGCCTCTTCCAGAGAGTCTAATAGTATCACATCTCCCTGATTTGAAGAGGAGAAGACCCTCACTTGGCTACGGATGTTACTCTCGATCAGTTCTGGATTACAAAGAAAAGATTTGATTTTATTTTCAAGAGCAGTCTTTACGACTTCAGAGGCAAGGCTTTTTTCATATGGAAGGATGAGTACTATCTCTTTATCGAGTAATCTCTTAGACATTGGTCAAAGCCTCCAGAGCCTCTTCTACGCTCTTTTTTTGCATGATTATCATGAAGAGTGCGCGTACGATAGCTTCAGGTCGATCATGTTGAAATACGTTCCTGCCGCATGCTACGCCAATGGCGCCTGCATGTATCGCTCCATAGGTCATCTCTAGGATATCACGATCAGTTTCAGACTTGGGCCCTCCAGCGATCACTATAGGAACGGGGCAACCTTTGACGACTGTCTTGAAGGAATCTAGATCACCTGTGTATACAGTCTTGATGATATCGGCGCCAAGCTCAGCACCTATCCTTGCTACATGGGCTATCACATCCGGCTTATTAGGTTCCTTTAGGTTCTCCCCTCTTGGGTACATCATGGCTATGAGAGGCATGCCCCAAATATCACAATTATCGGCTATGGTGCCTAACGTTGCAAGCATTTCAGGCTCTTCCTTACATCCAATGTTAACATGTACAGAGACTGCATCAGCACCGAGCCTAATCGCCTCTTCAACAGTTCCAACCTGCACCTTCCTATTAGGTGTCAAGCCAAGTTTTGTACTCCCTGATAGGTGCATTATCAAACCTATCCTTGGAGGTTCCTTTAATAATCGCATTATGCCTTTATGCATCAATACAGCAGTTGCTCCTCCTTCACTAACTCTTTCTATCATATCGCCCATTTCTGTAAGACCTTTTACAGGTCCTATCGTAATGCCATGATCCATTGGTATGCATATCATCTTCCCATTGGTAGTGATCCTATTTAGACGGATCTTCTTTCCCCAGACCATATCGATTCACTATATCATCTTTTGAGCCAGCATCAACTCTCCAATAAGGATCGATGAGCCTGAACCTCCTCTAATAGTATTGTGACTAAGGACGTGTAACCAGAGAGAATTGGCATCTAATCCACGGCGAACCCTCCCTACAGTTACACCCATCCCTGGAACAGAGCCCGCTAGTCTATCAAGGTGGGGCTGTGGTCTATCCTCCTCTTCTCTAACTATTATCGGTGGAATGGGGGCGGTTGGGAGCTTAAGCTCCTGAGGCTTGCCCTTAAAAGATCTCAAGGCATCCTTCACCCTATCTACATCGACCCTCTCTTCGGTCTCAAGATAGACGGTCTCTAAATGTCCATCTATAGTCGGCACTCTATTGCAACATACTTCCACTTTGATATCCGATAACTTGATCTTACCATCTTCGATACTACCAAATATCTTACTTATCTCGAATCGAACTTTTTCCTCCTCTTCAGCGATATATGGTATTATATTGTCCGTTATAGATAGAGAAGGAACTCCAGGAAAGCCCGCTCCTGATATTGCTTGCATCGTCGTGACTACTGCTTTCTTTATTGTCAAGAGGTCATGTATAGGCTTCAAGACTATGTTCAAGCCTAAAACAGTGCAGTTAGGATTAGATACTATAAAGCCATCCCATTTTCTTTTACTCTTTTGAACTTCTATTATGCCCAAGTGTTCTGGATTTACTTCCGGAATAACTACTGGCATATCATCGTATGGGCGGAAGGCACTAGAGTCACTTATGATACAGTATCCTGCTTCTGCGAATCTGGGTTCTACGACCTTTGCTACAGATGATGGTAGAGCGGAGAAGATTATATCGGCTTTAACTTCTTCTGGTTCTGTAGGCTTGACAGTTATATCTCTGAACTGTTCAGGAATATCGGATGACATTCTCCATTTTGCAACAACACCGTACTTTTTGCCCGCAGATTCTCCCCCAGTTAAACTTGTCACCTGAAGCCAAGGATGGTTCGACAGAAGGTATAAATAACTCTGCCCTATCATCCCGGTTGCGCCCAATATAGCGGTATTGATTCTCTTCATCCCTTACCCTCCTTTAGTATCCTCCTAAGTAACGTAAGAGCTTTTTCTATTTCATTATTTGATATGAAGATTTTGATAGAAGAGCTTATAGTTACGAGACCATATACGTTTATACCTTGGTCGGCCAAGGGGGTTAAAAAGCGCTGAATTATTCCTGGGTTCGTCTCCAACTCCCTCCCTTTGATCGATATCATCGATAAGTTCTCGAAAGAGCTTACAGCTTTGCCAATCTTCTTCTCTACCATCAATCTATGCAATTTGTTCAATAGTTCTTGACCATCAGATATGTATATAATCGAGGATTTTTCATCTGATGTAATCGATATTATATTGCCGCCTGATCTCTGAACCTCATCTACCAGTAATGTTAAGTATCTTGGATCGGATGCCTCCTTACCCACTACGGTCACCATAGTTATTGGACTGTCATAGCATTCTATCTCGTAACCAAGGACGCCTCTTCCTATCAAAGTCCCACCCGAAGTAAGGCTCTTGTTATCAAGACTTACGATTCTGACAATCAGATCATCCTTTTTATACTTGAGAGCCTTGGCTTGAAGTATCTTTGCCCCTCCAGCAGTCAGTATGTACGCTTCCTCTGGGTCAAGCACATCGATGGGCACAGATCCTTCTACTTTTGATGGATCGGCAGAGAGGATATTCCCTACATCTTTTACTAGCACAACCTCTTTTGCGTTCAGACAACTACCCAAGAGCACAGCCGTAGTGTCGCTTCCTCCCCTTCCCATAGTGGTTACCTTATTTTCTCTACTTTTGCCTATGAACCCACATATAACAGGTATCTTGCCCAATTCTATTAGGGGGATCAATTTTTCATATACAGCTTTTGCAGTTTCATCGATTAAAGGATCAGCGTTACCATATTTGTCGTCGGTGATTATAGACCAATAGGGAGATTCCGTATCTAAAACGCAAGAATCCAAGCCTCTTGAAGTGAGGGCGGCTGACATGATCCGAGCGCTGGTCTTTTCACCCATGGCCAATATCTCATCGAGGCAAGGCGCTGATATATCAGGAGCAATCCTCTTTGCCAAGTTAAGAAGCTCATCAGTCTGACCTTTAAGTGCTGAGACGATTATGACCATTCTTGAGCCTTTTTCGACTTCGGCTTTGATCATATTGGCAGCTTTCTTCACCCCTTCTTCATCCAATAACACAGAACCACCGAATTTGACTACAATTATTGGTTTCTCCAAAAATATCACTCTTTAGAAGTATATGGATATAAGAGAACTAGCCTTAGATGTATGTGAGGAGTTTATCGAAGTGAGTATAAGTAGTTTAACTTTGGAAATAAAATGAATCGCCTCTTCCTTATTGCGATAACAAATTAGATATTTT
>JAKLZD010000049.1 GCA_024256245.1 Candidatus Methylarchaceae archaeon HK01M | reverse complement strand
GGCTCTGGACCTCAGTGCCTTGCTTACTGTTATGACAAATCACTTGTTAGAGGAATTGCTAAGGAGATGAAAATCCCTGTGCCTAAAGCTTTCTTTATCAAGCCAGAAGATAGAACTTTTGAACTTTCCTTTGGTTTCCCTGTTATTGTAAAACCAAACTTTGGTGATTCCAGTTTCGGAATAACGCAGAGAAGTGTAGCAAATAGCGTAGAGGAGTTTATGAACGCTATTTTTGAAATAAGGGAGAAATTTGGTTATGATAAACCCATTCTTGTAGAGGAATTTCTTACAGGGAAAGACCTCAGTGTGGGAGTAATAGGAAACCCTCCTGAATCTTACACAGTCCTACCTATTACGGAGGAAGATTACTCGGAGCTTCCAAAAGAGCTCCCCAGAATCTGCGGTTATGAGGCTAAGTGGCTTCCAGAATCACCTTATTGGAACGTCAAATCCATTCCCGCCCAACTACCAGGGGAGATAGAGAAGTTCATCGTGGAATGTTGTTTGAAGTTGTTTGAAAGATTAGAGTGCAGGGATTACTGCCGGTTCGATTGGAGGTTGGATTCTGAGGGGAACCCAAAGCTCCTTGAGGTGAACCCTAATCCAGGATGGTGCTGGGACGGGCACCTTGCAAAGATGGCAAAAATTATGGATATGTCTTATAAAGAGATGCTGATCGCTATTTTAAGAGTAGCAGAACAACGATTGGGGATTCAAATAATAGATGGAGAGAGAGAAGAAAGACATGTTATAAAAACTTCGCCTAAAGCAGTGTAATGTAATGTAAACAACCAACGCTCCGTCTAAATTCTGTTCACATAAAACTTCTAAAACGGCAATCAGAGATAATAAAATGAGTTTGTAAAAATTTCTGAAAAAAATAATAGGGGCTTAAATTATATCTTCATTGGTCTTAATGGCGTTCAGCGTTGTTCGACGGGCGAACTGACCTATCTTGGGATGACGATCTAAGCGCTGTTCGCCAAGAAAGCCACTTCAAATCTGACAAGACTTAAATCGTTAAATATTTCTCAGAAGAAATTTGGGCCGGTAGTCCAGTCTGGTAGTGACGCCGTCTTCGCAAGGCGGAGATCACGGGTTCGAATCCCGTCCGGTCCATTCATAACTCTTTGAGAAACTTCGGCTACCAAAGGGTTAAGGGAACATCCGACCATATTATTGACAATTGTTGTCAATGGGCTAGTGTCTTAGTAGCTAAATTTCGAAATTTAGTAATCTTCATTCTTTTGAATTTTCTTTAGATAATCTTCTCTAATTTTTCTGGCTAATTTTCCGTCTTCGATTATAAATGGACCACGATAACCACATTCCCTACATTCCCAAAGACCCCACAAATGGGGAAGACCTGATGCCCAAAAGATATCGGTTGAACCACATCGAGGGCAGAACTTCATTACCCTTTTATCCTTCATTGTTTTCGTCTTCTTTTACTCTTCATTTACAAACATAGTTTAAAAATGTATTTGACTAAGATATCGATTAATGTGTATAAAATGAATAAAAGAAAAATACACATCTTCTACCACTTTTTGCCGCTAAGATTGTGCCATTGATTGACGTTTTAAGATTATCTACTCCAAGCCAAGTTTTTTTCTAGATTGTTTATAACAAGAAGCTAAACGATCATCGACCTTAGAACTGCCGTGAATACTGGTATTATCTCGTCTATTGATCATGATGTTAATACAGCAATAAGGAGATAAGGAGACCTATTGGAGAGGCGTGCGAACACTTCAATCGCAGGTTTGTTAAGTTTGAGAAAGAGTCGGGATCCTTGAAAAAATAAGGAGAATGTTTTAAATGATTTCTTAAGATTATGTACTTTACCTACTACATGATTCATACGTGTATGTACAATTCTTCAGGTTAATTTCAATATTTGGACAAGACTCTCTTTTCATTCTAAATTTCACCATTGATAGATTGATTTCATGAACTAATAACGCAAATCTTTGAATAAATATCCAAATTAGGAAATGGTCTTCAATTTTGAAATAAAAGCCATCTCATCTTCTGCAATTCTCTTTTTTATATCCTTCCAAGTAGCTGAACAATTCTTATACTCGACACCTACTATCCTATGAATTGCTTTATCGACTTCACGTTTGTTCTCCTTGTTAACTTCTATACCAGCTTTCTTGAAAACTTCTTTGAGATGCCTAAAATAGCAAGTCATTGCAAACCACCGCCCTGAATCCTTTGGTTTCTACCTTATTAAGATTCTATCTTACCTAATGTATACAATTTTGAGAAGGAATAAGTTATTGACAAGTGTAATTTGACTCAGGTTTACTTAAGAAATTTTTGTATACATGTTTCTTTTTCCATCATAAAGATTATTGTGATTATTGTATGCCATTATCGATTCCTCAGTCCTGAGCCCAGTTACCAGAATGAAAGAGCCTCCATCTCCTTTTCAGTCTTCTTAACATTTCAGATGCTTTATCAAGTCTATAATTCTTGGCTTTGGCGTATATATTGGTCTTAGATTTGGTATTCCATTTTACCTCTTTCTTCCTTAACTAAGTTAGAAATTCTTCAAGAAAGTTGGCATCATGCTCGGCATCCAGATGACGCATCAGATTAGCGATAGCTACGAGGACGTGTCGATAAAAAGAATAGAAGGTAAGGGGCGAATCTATGACTATCGATAGTAGGCATAGAGAAGTGATTACTTATAAAGTTCTCATAAAAAAAAGCAGAAGGAGATAATTTTGACGTATAAAAAGCATCTATACTTCATCTACATATCAATATTTCCTTTGATGGTCTGCTCAGGAATAGTGTATTCTATTTTCGCCCTCTATGTATCTCAAGAACTTGGCGCATCGACTTTTCAGGTTGGATTGATATTCACGATCGGCTCACTATCTGGAGCCGTTGGAGCCCCACTTTTCGGAAAACTCTCTGATAAGATAGGTAGAAAACCCATTATGATAACTTCTATGGTAATCTTTTTTGTGGTGTTTCTACTCTATTCGTTGGTTGGAACTTTTCTTGATGTTTTCCCGATTCAGGCCTTAGAAGGAGTTGGATGGTCTGCCCTCGGTGCTACTACAACGGCTCTCATTGCTGACACTGTGCCAGCAGAAACCCGTGGGACAGCCATGGGCATGTATAGTATGGTATGGTACCTTGGTTGGGTAGTTGGCCCATCTGTAGGAGGATGGCTGGCTGATACCTTTGGGTTTAGAAGTGCATTCCTCATATGTTCAATCTTGATTGTCTTCGGATTTATGATAGCCCTTAAGTTCATAAAAGAGCCGAGCAAAGGGAGGAATAAAGATATGAACTAAGCATTTATACTTCCTTCAGCAAAAGAATAATTTTGTATAGCCTCTGCCTTACTTAGAGTAGTTACTGATTAAAAGGATATATAGAAAATTAAAGTAAGAGATGATCATGAAAGTGAAGGCGGGAATTTTAGCGATCGGAATCTTTCTTACAGTTATAGGTATCTTTTACTTTTTTACAGGGTATCAAAGGATAGTCGCTATTCCTTTCGACTTGATCCGGGTTTATGAGAGTGAGTATAATGTAGGTCAGTTGATGGAGATATCAGGCGGTATTCTTACAGCCCTCGGTTTGGGATTTATCGTATTTGCTACATTTAAGAAGGAGAAGGAGGAGCCAAAAACCGATACGCCACAGTAGAAGCCGAAGCCTTTACCTTTCGCACCTTTCTTTGAATTATGACTGAAGTTCCTTAAGCCTCTTTCGAACTCCTTTTAACTTCTGACTTCATCCGCGACTTCCTATCGGTGCTCTAAAGGGTAGGGTTCAAGAAGATAGTAAAAGTGATATATACATTGTTTGGAAAAAGTTTTGTTCCAAGGAGCAAATATGGGTCGGATTTATATACCCAAATGGGTTCAAGTCCAACTTTAGCGCATCAATTTTACGGGTTAAGGAGCCAAATGTAGTAATTTAGAGCTGACGCAAAACTGACCCAAAGTATATACGGAAGTAGCAGAGTCCCCGCCTTTCTAGAAACCCTAACAAACGCCGTTATTGTCAATATAATTGCAATCCATAGCACAGTTATTACAACAAAACCGTAAAATATGGAACGCAACTCAAAGAATACGATTGACCACAACATGTTCAAAACTAGCTGAACCACGAAAATGAACAGCGCTACTTTTACCCCTTTGGATTCTAACCCCTTACTCCATACCAAATAGGCTGAGACACCCATGAGCGCAAAGAGAATCAGCCAGACAGGCGCAAAAAGCCAGTTTGGCGGGTTAAAACTCGGCTTCTGAAGCGATGCATACCAGGTAGGAATCGACGGATACGTAAACACTGAACCGACAACACCCGCTAACTCACAGATCATGATAGCTATGACAAGTTTCCCAATGTTCCGAACGCGCATTTGGACCCCCCCAACAATACCTTCTTCCGCCAGCCTTTTTAAAACAAGCGTCGACTTATGACGAGCGCACTATACGTTTTCTTAAAAAGTTAAGATATATTTTATATTTTGAAATGTAATCAGGTGACCTAGATGAAGCTTCTACTTGACGAAATGTATGCAGGTTTGAAAGAGTATTTTGAGATTCTGGGGTGGGAAGTACTCACTGTACAAAATTCGGGATTGCAGGGAACAAAGGATAAAAACATCGTAGAGTATGCAAAGAAAAATAACTTGTTGCTGGTGACTCAGGATCAAAAACCAGCAGACTTGGCGGATCTCACAGGAGTAAAATATGTATTGATCTCCAATGCAATGATAGCTATGATAGCTGATGCCAAGATAAGAGAAAAATACCCAAACATAACAAAGAAATGAAACACCAAAGTTTACTCTTATCAAAGAAGAAACTTAATTATGTGGAGAGAAGGACAATCCCTCCTGGAGATTACGTTCTCTCCTCTGAATGTGCCTTAGAGAGGAAGACTTTTGGAGATTTCTTGAACTCTATTTACAGCGGTAGGCTCTTCGAGCAAGTGGATAGTTTGAGAGAGGCGTACCTGAAACCCTTGCGCATTCTAGAAGGTGAGGTCGGATTGGAATTGTAACAGATTAAAAATCAAAGGGTGTTTTGGGGCGCCCTTCTCCGAGTAGAAGTAAACATGGGCGTACCAATGATAACCACCCCAACATTATTCAATATAATTGACGTTCTATGCACCCTTGCTAAGAGACTTTAGAGAAAGAAGGTGTAGAAAATACCTGTGAAGTACAAGCCTAGGCTCATGACTGAGAGAGACTGGCAGGTTTACGTTGTGGCAAGCCTACCGAATCTAGGTGATGAGTTGTCAGGACGTTTCCTCGAAAGTTTTATGACAATAAGAAAAGTCTTTCAGGCGAAGGTGAATGATCTGGGGAGGGTTAGAGGTATCGTACGAATCAAAGCTAAAAAGATAATTCAGCTCCTAGACCATAAGTATACTCAGGGGTAGGCGTTAGTATAAAGCGTAGATTTTTATTTAATTTTGTAATCCATCTCTCTTTGTAACTATTTAAAATATCCCAATTCCAATGATTCTTTGGTAGACCCAAACCTTGGAATTTCACGTATTTCTATTTTGGAGCTCGAATCCCTATTCTACTATAAATTGAGATAGTTTTTTTAAACCTTATTCTTTTAACTCCTTCTAAATAACTTTACACTAACTTTGTGTTTCAGACTGTTTCATTTTTTGAAACGTTTCGTTACACCGAACGTCTAAATCTCATTCAAAATATAGTATTTTGAGGAAAGAAAGAGGAGGTGAAATAGATGAATGGCAAAATTAAAGCTATCGCAGTAGTTGCATTGATTCTTGGTGTAATAGCGTCCACAATCTACATAGCACCAGCATTAGCCTATTCAAACGACACAACAGATCAATCTTGTGATAGAGTAATGGAAAGAATTCAATATAGAAATTGTGAGTGTGATGGCTTATGCGAATGCGACCAGAACCAGAACCAAAATCAAAATCAAAACCAACAACAGGAGCAAACTCTAAATCAACCAAATAATGGACTTAACTGGCAATACTGCTATGAGCATCAGTATAGGCATCAGAACATGCCTTGAGAATAATTTTGAGAGTATTTTCTCAAAATTCCTAATTTTTTTTATTCACTAATATATGCGAACGTCCCTAAAAAAATACAATTAAAAATATGCGCCAATTATAACAATGGAGTTTTTTCAGAAAACTTAGATGTAATTTTCAAAAAAGGTTATTGATAAATTGGCATCGAGTGCTCTTAAAGGGTTAAGGTGGGTCGGCCAGGATTTGAACCTGGGACCTACGCCGTGTCAGAGCGTGACAGCCTTAAGCTGTTGTCCTAACCAAATTCTCCGAAAGAGAGTTTCTACATAGACCCTCATTCTCTAGACGACCGACCCTTAAATATCCAGATTGTAAAATGATTAAAAAGGTTTTTCATATCTGATGTTATTTTAATCGAGGGACTATACTTGAAATGCTGAGCTCCTTCTTAACTCTAAAAAGATGTTATAGGTAGGATATCGAGAATCGTATTTAGTAAGGAAGAGACTTGTTAGATAGTTCGTGGATTTATTATGGCTTGTATCCGTAGTTTGGTCAACATAAAAATCGTAGATGCCACTTAAATTTTAATGTAATCAAAATTGGAAAAAAAGAAAGTTGATTGGGCTCAAGAGAAAAATCAATAAATCGATCATAAAATGTTTTTTGTTAATTTAATTGAGATTTGTTCTGGATCAAAGTCAGCTAATCCATAAAAATTGGACGATGTAAAATAAACGAGTTATTTTCGTTAATCTTGGCATTTCGGTCTAGCCAAAGACTTAAAGGTACAATTTTAGAGTATGGAATTGATGAAAGATTGGATTATCTAGAGAAAAAACTTGAAGCAACAAATAACATCGTTAGAGAATTAATTAATTGGTTAACTGAAGAGGCTAGAACAAATGATTAGTTGTCTTGAATACCTAGATCGCCTTTATGAGTATAAAGATGAAAAATTTACTTTTTTTAAATGCTGGAAGTGTGGGCATTATGAATCTGATTCTCCACCATACAAATCTTGCCCTGAATTGTTTAGGAATTTATTGAGAGAAAAAGCTTCGATACTCCAAATTTTTATAATACGCAAACTATCCGGCGAATTTTTAGAGAGGGATGAATCCGACGAAGACTTGACAGCACCAAATGTTAAGAGTTATTCTGGAAATTTATTGAGAAGGGTATAAGAGCATCTTTTCATCTTAAAGCGATTTGAATAAATATTTAAATTTTGATTGTTAATGTGATCTTTATGGGCAGGACATCAGAAATTTCTGGGTTCTACAAGCTAAGTCCAGAAGAGAGATTAGAGATCGTTAAGGAATTTTCAAGCCTTAGTGACGATGAGGCGAGTCCGCTTCGATCTATGGGAGGGTTAAAGTTAGAACTAGCAGATAGGATGATAGAGAACGTTATAAGCGCTATGCCAGTACCTTTGGGGATTGCTGTAAATTTTCTCATAAATGGGAAGGATTACCTGATCCCTATGGCGATAGAAGAGCCATCGGTGGTTGCTGCTGCAAGTAATGCGGCAAAGATGGCAAGGGTCAAGGGCGGCTTCTTCACAAGTAGTACGGATCCTGTAATGATAGGTCAGATACAAGCTATTGATATAAGAGATCCCCATGGCTCCAAGATAAGCATACTGTCAGTCAAAGAAGAAATCTTAGCCAAAGCGAATGAGCAAGACCCGATCTTGGTATCTCTAGGTGGTGGTGCAAAGGACTTAGATGTCAAAGTCATAGATACCATCAAGGGGCCCATGGTCATCACAGAGCTGTTAGTGGATTGTAAGGATGCTATGGGAGCGAACGCTGTCAATACCATGGCAGAGGCGGTGTCCCCCATTATAGAGAGAGTAACAAAAGGAAGGGTTTTGTTAAGGATAATCTCCAACCTTGCAACGAAGAGGCTGGCTAGATCAAAGGTTGTTATGGATAAGGATTCAATTGGAGGAGAGGAAGTAGTGGATGGCGTAGTGGATGCTTTCGCCTTTGCTGATGCAGACCCTTATAGATGCGCTACTCATAACAAAGGCATAATGAATGGCATCATAGCGGTAGCACTGGCAACTGGAAACGATACAAGGGCTTTAGAGGTTGGGGCTCACGCTTACGCTGCAAGAACTGGGCATTACAAACCTCTGACGATTTGGGAGAAGAATGAAGATGGTGACTTGGTGGGAACGATAGAACTACCCATTGCAGTAGGAGTAATAGGAGGTGCCACAGCTGTGCACCCTATAGCGAAGGTCTGCAGAAAGATACTAGGTGTGAAGAGCGCTGTAGAGCTTGCTGAAGTGATGGTTGCCGTCGGACTTGCTCAAAACTTTGCAGCATTGAGAGCTCTGGCAACTGAAGGGATACAGAGAGGGCATATGAAGCTTCATGCAAGAAACGTAGCAATCATGGCAGGCGCAAAGGGGGGGATTATAGATAGAATCGCAGCAAAGATGGTTGAGGAGGGGAAAGTAAGGATGGATAGGGCGGAGGAGCTCCTCAAAGAGATACGAGACTCTTAGGCTTAGCCTTGACGATAAAATAAAATTAAACTCTAAGTAGATTTGCCTTCTCAGAAAGGATCATGGCCAATCTGTTCTTATCAGCTACTGTCGCTTTGACGAGGTTAAGGGATATACAGTGGTACTTGATCAAGAAAGCCTCCTTCTTTGGAGTCAACTTTAAGACACTGTCTGAGATTTCTCCTAGATCCATTATAGCTTCAGCAAAGAATCTTAAATTCTTTAGATCTCCAATGGCTACCAGTACCAGATCCATAGTTCCAGATCTTAATCCTACAGTCTTAAGAGCCCTATTTATCTGGGAGTCACAAACCACTCTAACGATAAGCTCTAAATCTAGCTTTTTTGAGTAAGAGATTCCTCTATTGAAGGCCATCCATGATTGTTGTAAGATCGATTTTAGATGTTCAAAGCCTGCAACGAAATTTGCATCTAAAGCCTGAACATGAAGGCTCGAGAATTTTTCTCTCAGCTTGCCTAAAAACTCTTTAGGATTGGCGATATACACCCCTTTAATCCCTAAAATAAGTGATGAAGTTCTATCGTCAAGTTTGATGAATTTCAACTTTAGCCTCCATGAGAAACTGGGATCAAGACGATCTCATCACCCGACTTTACAACAGTATCTTCTTGGTCTAGAGCAGATATTTCTACACCGTTAACAGCGATCAGCACAGCAGGTGGCGATAGCTTTAACTTTGAAGATGATATGATTACTTTAAGGACTTCCTTAACCTTCATTTCATCCCTATTAA
>JAKLZD010000035.1 GCA_024256245.1 Candidatus Methylarchaceae archaeon HK01M | reverse complement strand
TTCTTATTTCACTCTTTCCTTCATCATCTTCAACTTCACGAGTTATTTCTTCTAATTCCTCTGGAGCCCAATTTATGATGTTCAGCAAAGCCACTGTTGCCTCTTCACCTAAGACGCCCTCTAAACTAGCCCAGATAGATTCCTTGTCCAGCATAATTCGTGTCTTTTCAAAACCTTTGTATGAATCTAGAATATGGTATAGTTCAACTCGTTTTTTCTCATTCTTTAAGAGCTTTGGACTGGTTGAATAAGAATACTTACGTTAGTCAAGGTTGGATCATATCATGGGTGATGGCTGAAGCCTCCGATCCATATTCAAGGATACAAAATCATATGACTAAATGTCCTGGCTTTATTATGAAGCGTTGCAAAATACGTAGGAACAGTCCATTTTACGTGATAATTTGTATAGAGGAAACAGAATTTTTCTATGATGTTCACTGGATTCATGATGTACCAGTTCCAAAAAGTTAAGAGACAAAGGAGTAAGATAAGATTGAACTCTAAAAGAATCTCTTTAATTATTTTTTGTGATATACCAAAATATTTTAACGTTAGGATTATCTATTAGATACAAATAAGGATCTATGAATATGACAGATCGAAGCTGGGGGGATATGATCAGAGAGCGTAAAAAATCGCTAGAGAATCTGGCGCCGAAAGACCGCCTTGGATACGTAGAGGGATGTATCCAGTCACTCTTAGCGTTAAATCAAAGCATAAATGGATGGATGCAATGGTTATCGAATCCCATGAAGATGGGTAAATTTGAAGAAGAAGAGCTCAAGCTCTTTTTCGATAAGCTAAAACAGTTTGCTCTAGATTTCCTTGAGTTTGACCGAGACGTCACGGAGAAGGACGAGAAGGAGAGGGCAAAACCCAAGGTAGAGCATTTTAAGTAAAAGCGATAACACAACAGTAAATTCATACACTTTACCTTCAAACCTTCTATTGAACCTTTCGTCCAACCTCCTTTCAACTTCGATGATTACATCCTCTACCATAGTTGGTGTCTAAGGTCAACCAGTTCTTGCTTAAAGTAGTGTGGTTCTGATCTCAAAAAGTCTTAACGATCTCAGCCATAGACCTGCTGGTTTCGTTTTCGACTGTTTCGCCATATTCCATATATCGACTTGGTAGGCTCCATAAACCCTTGAAGGGCTGACATCTCCTTCTTACAAATAGCACCATACCCTTATCCTCAACTATGACGTTAACCGCATGCTGGATTGATCCTTACGCTCTCAACAGGTTCGAGTTAAATTTTCGAGCCAAAACCTATTGCAACGTATCTAAGCTTGCTTGAAAAATCTTCAGGATCATATAAACGTCTACCATCTATGACTATTGGATTCCTCATTCTGGAGACAAAGTCCTTAGGTTTGATTTTTAAGAACTCAGGCCACTCTGTTATAATAATTGAGCAATCAGCATCATTGATACATTCTAATGCAGATTTAGAGTATCCTACTCTATCGCCGAATACTATCCTCGCATTCTCCATAGCAACTGGGTCATAGGTAACTATTTTTGCCTCTCTTCTCAGCAGCTCCTCAACTATCTTTATCGATACCGCCTCTCTCACATCGTCTGTTCCAGGTTTAAAAGATAAGCCCAATATTGCAATTCTCATGTCCTTTAGATCGCCGAGCAATTTCTCAGCAATCTTGACAGCATTTAATGGTTGAATTTCGTTTACGAACAGAGTAGCCTCGGTTAAGGGTAACGCTACGCCCTTCGACCTTGAAAACTTCAACAACGCCCTTAGATCCTTTGGAAGGCACGATCCACCCCATCCAAGTCCAGCTTTAAGAAATAAGGGTCCTATACGTCTATCCAACCCGATACCTTTAGCAATAACTTCAACATCTGCATTTGGAATCCTCTGGCATAGATTCGCTACTTGATTTATGAAGCTCACCTTCATTGCTAGGAAAGCGTTATTCGCATACTTGATGAGCTCGGCTATATCTGGGTTGGTTCTTATGGTGGGCGGCAACTCATCATGATAGAGCCATTGGTAGAATTCTTCGAGAGCATCGCCAGACTTTTCGTCCATTTCCCCGATTATGAGCCTGTCGGGGTGAAGAGTGTCTTTGATCGCAGAGCCTTCTCTAAGGAATTCAGGGTTATAGGCTAAGCCGAAATCCTTCCCACAAATCCTGCATGAGTTTGCTTCCAAGGATGGCTTTAGTAGGTTGCAAGTTGTGCCGGGGGTTACAGTGCTTCTTAGCACAATTAGTTTATAGTCCTCTAAATCCCTCAGTTCTTTTCCGATGGTTTCTGAAGCGGATTTTACGTAATCGAGGTTGATAGAACCGTCTTGAAGGCTCGGCGTACCTACAGTAATAAATATGATCTCAGATTCTTTGACAGCCTTTCTTGGGTCTTCTATCGCAAAGAACCTTTTCTTCACTATGTTTCTTCTTAGGAGGGTTGAGAGGTTTGGCTCATGAATCGGTGTCTCTCCCTTATTGACCTTTGCTACCTTCTCTGTGTCGATGTCATAGCCTATGACCCTTGCATCTCTTTCTGCTATAGAGGTTGCCATGGTTAGGCCGACGTAACCTAGTCCGAAGAATGCAACTTTCAAGGTCTTATTGTTCACTTCTTAAAGTACTTGTAGGAAAGGCTTAAAGCTGCCCAATAAGTTTCTGGGGTGCCAATATCCAGTCTGATTTCATCCTCCTTGAGCTTGATCGCATTGACCCTTAAGCCCCATTCGATCAGTTTCTGGATCCCATCGGTGAGCTGAATCTCTCCACCCTTTCCGGGTTGAGTGGCTTCTAGAGCTCTAAAGATTATAGGCTCGAATATGTAGAGGGGCATTATCGCCAAGTTAGTCCTAGGTCTCTCGGGCTTCTCTTCAACGCCTTTAATCATGAGCTCCTTTGCTTCCTCCACAACTTCGGCTACTCCATGTGACCTAGGGTCAGGTATTTCTTGAAGCGCGATCGTAGCATCGGCCTTAGTCTTATTATGCTCTTCAACCAGTCTTTTCAAGTGATAGTTTTCTCTTGATATGATGTATGTGTCACCAGCGTGAACGAGAATTGGATAAGTCCCAACGAATGGTTTGGTCAGCTGGACAGCGTGTCCGAAGCCTAGAGGTTCGGGTTGGTTGATCCATACCATCGTCGTAGCCTCAACCTTCCTATAGAAGCTTTCAAGGAGCGATGCTTGTCTATTCTTGCCCTTATTGTCAAGTTGCTCAACGTATCGGCGATCGGGTGTGAAGTGGTCTTCTATAGCCCTCTTATTCCGACCCACTACAAAGCAGAACTCTCTATAACCTGTATCAAAAAGTTGCTCGAAGACGAGTTGGACAAGAGGTTTTATGCATAAGGATTCGTCATAACTAGCAAAAACCGGTAGCATCTCCTTAGGTTGCTCTTTCGTGGCAGGCATCAGCCTTGTTCCCAAACCAGCTGTAGGGATAACTGCTTTCATAACATCAAACCCTAGATTTATTATATCTTTACTGCTTACTTTCAGGCTTCTACTTTTTTCGTGATCTCCTCAACACCAAAGAACTTTTGGGCGATGGGTTTAGCATAAGCTTGCTCTCCCTTCTGTAAGACGTAGTAATCTATTTTGCGCAAATCGTCCCAATCTTTTATGCCCCAGCTTTCCAATTGCTTAGGGACTGGAATTTCGAGTTTCTCTGCTATGTATGTTTGGAGTATGCTGTTTGATACGCTGTGTAATTGAGGAAGGGTACTACGCCAACCCTTCATAATCACATCGACTTGCTGTCCTTTTTTCTTGAAGAGGAAAGCGCCCACGCCTACGTTCGTTATGATGAAAAGCGTGGCCAATACGATCAATAATTCTGGGCTCTGCTCTATGTTGAAATAAATTATGATAATGCCGATGCTCCCCAAGGATGATAAAATGGTAAAAGGAAGAAGTAACCATTCTCTTCCATAAGTGAACCACTGGTTAAGGTTCACTATCATGGAATATGTTTTGCTCAATATTCTAGACATTTCTTGACATAACCTAACTCTTATTTAATTCCTTTTTAGTAAAAAAAGCTTTTCGTATATTCTTAAGAGGAGAGGGTCGATGTCATCCTCAGATAGAGTTTCTTAATTACCTTTTACGGTGAGTGGAGAAGAGTCAAACGAGGTAGTTGAACATGCTAAAAGGGATCTAACGCCGATGATGGACTAAATTCAAAAGAGAAAGATACTTACTAGCAATTTCGTCCATTGTTGGAATTGATATCAAATTTTGAAAAAATTCATAATTCATTACTAAATGATTCAACAAATTTGATATCTCTTCTTTCATATAAAAACCGAAACCAGCATATTTAACTAATTCAGGATGACCACCGTCATTTAGATAAATGGATGGTAAACCACAAGCAAGAGCTTCTATAAGCGCATTTGAACAAGGATCACACTGGCTAGCAATGATATATATATCGCTTTCTTTCAGCTTTAATGCCAATTCTTCTGAAGGCATCGGTTCTAAATGTTGAATGTTGTTAAACTTGATATCCTTAGGAGTTCTTCCAATAAATTTGTATTCATACTTTTCCCAGTCAAGATTATTGTCCAGCCATTTATATACTTCAAATCCCTTTCTAGGATTTGAGGACCAACTTGTTGAGATAATATTAATCTTCCTTTTATTGGAAAATTTTACTCTCCCTCGTCTATTGAAGATTGATTGATCAACCGCATTTGGAATTATTATTGGGTTTATAGGCTCATAACCTAATTCAATGGTCTTTCTGTAGCTCCAGAATGATTGAAATATCGTAATATCAGCAACCTTATTATTAATCTCAAATACTACATCATCTAGCTCTTTATCGTTTCCTCTTACGAAAATCGTAGGGCCATCGACTCTATGAATCATGAGTGTGTTTTTATAATCTTTAGTACTATCTCTAAAGATGTCCATATCTAACTTAAATGAGTCGAAAATGCATAGCTTGGATTTACTAGATAATTTTTCTGAGACTTTCCAACCTCTTTTCAAAAACTCTTTCCTTAAAGCTGAAAGAAACTGGTTTGCTCCACCCCATGGGGATTTATGGAATTTATACAATATCGTTAGAATATTTTTATTTCTTATCCTATCAAGTAGTTTAAACCTGTACTTAGAATCCATTCGTCTTGCAGACTGCAAAGACTTTTTTTTCAATTTCTTGATTGAATCCGCATCTCCCATATACTGTCTGATTTTTTGATAATTGTCGTATAGTTCTTGGAATAGAGGGGCGACAGATTCAAGATTGAAACGCTTGTGCACGCGCTTGTAGTGATTTTCGATTTTAGTCTCTATCCAGTTCTCACGAATATCCCGCTCAATGAATTCAATAGCATCTACAGGTGATGTGTAAACACAAGCAGAATCAAGGATATCATTAGCTAAACCCATACTTAAGCTAATAATTTTGCATCGGGCTGAAGCGGCTTCCATAATTGATTGTAAATCTCCTTCTGAACGACTTGTTACTAAATAAAGGTCTATAAGATTATAAAGAAGATTCAATATCTCTCGCGAAAGCATGTTTTCCCTCATATCGTCTTCCTCAATAGCCTGGCCGATAAATGTAAAAGGTATCCCCAAATCATCTAATTTTCGGCGCAACCAATGACGACGCGGTCCAGCTATAACAACGTGGATATCAGGACCTTTTCTCTGAACTCCTCGAACTATCTCTGCGAAGATGCCCAGACCTTTAACTAGCGAGGGACTAACCAAATCGCTTCCTATCATATTACTTTGAAAGTTACCAATCAGATAGCTGTTATCAGGAATATCCCATCTGGTGCGCAGAGCCTGAATCTGCGCGTCATCGACGTGAAGTGGTTGAAAAGTATGTATATCGATAGTGTATGGAATCAACTTGTTGCTGATATTAATACTAATAAGTTGTTGATTGGCTTCGTTGCTTCGAGTAATCCAGCACCCAACCATTGGCATTACTAGACGATGACGAGGCAGGGTTAAGTAATATGCTGGTTCAGTTGGGATATGACATATTATACGTTTCCCTACTAGTTTTTCTTTTGGAATTGAAAGGAGCTCCTCCCACCATACAGAATGCACAACCTCACAGTGATCCAGATCTGTAAACTCAACCTTTCTTTCCAAGGCATTTCTAATCAGATTCAGGTCATCGTCTAATGTCCAGCTACGACTATCGCCACCAGTAAGGAATACTTTGGGTTTACTCTTCATGCTTATCTCCTAAAATTAAATATGCATATTATAATCGATTGTCTCTTACAATCCTTCTGTAAATTGTATTTAGGTATATAAAAAGACGATGTCTTACCATAGATAGAGTTTTTTATATACAATTGTGCGGTGAGTAGAGGTAAGTTAAAGAAGCATAAGTTCTTATATCAAGAACGCCTAAATGTCGATCTACTGACCGAAAGATGCCACTAACTCGTGTTTTTCTTACTGGTGGCGAAGGGATGAGTTGGGCCTTAGATGACCACCTCGACCTGACCCGGCGTGCGCTAGAAGGTATAGTTGAGTTTACAGATCTGGATCACTGTGAGGTTGTACATTCTGTATGGTGGGAAAGACTTTTGAACTTGCCAAAAAAGTTGCTCTTAGGCAAGCGTATCATCTGTCATATGTCTAGTCGTCCCTTTCATTTTCTCAAGCAACCAAGGTTCCTGCTGGCTCGCAAACTGGTTGGGCGCTGGATTGTAAGGACAAAGGAGGCTCAACGTGAGTTACATAGTGTAGGCATCGACTGTGAATTGATTCCTTTTACAATCGATAAAGATCTCTTTCGCCCACTCCTACCTAATGATTCTGCCTTGATCGAAATGCGACAAAGATGGGACATTCCTTCAGACTGTTACCTGATTGGCAACTTTCATAGAGATACAGAAGGATCTGATTTACGCACTCCTAAAGCCCTGAAAGGGCCCGATATCTTCGCAGAGATTTTGTTGGGTCTATTTTCGAGAGGGTATCGGGTTCATGTGCTGTTAGCAGGCCCGCGTCGTTTCTGGATCCGACGCCGCTTAGCAGAATTGAGAGTTCCCTTCACTTTCATCGGAGACTTGGTGGAAGGTACCGACGACATTGGGATAAATACACTGCCTCGACCGACTTTGAACCTACTGTATAACTTGCTTGACCTTTACTTAATAACGAGCCGATGTGAGGGTGCTCCCCGAACGCTTATGGAGAGTGTGGCTGCCCAATGTAAGGTCATCAGCACCAGAGTGGGTTTGGCTGAGGACATTCTTGAACCTGCCTGTATTTACTCATCACCACCTGAGGCTGTAAACATCATCGAAAGAGATATTCACACCAACTCCTTGGAAGCGACGATAGAGCCTCAGTTTCATAGGATACTCAATAATCATACAACGGATATTTCTCATCTTCACTTCCGTCGCCTTTACGAGAGATTGGAATCCATACCAGTCTACACGGGAGAGAAGGACAAACAAGTGCATGCACACTCCCTCCTTCCCTTTACTTTCCGACTTTTTAAGAGAATAGTCAAGCGACCGATCGGTAGTCCATTCACGGTTGGTATATGGCATGAATTCTACAATCCACCCAATGGTGGTGGTAATCAGTTTATGATAACGTTAAGTAGGGCCTTGCAACAAAGAGGAGTCCGAGTAGTTGAGAATCGTTTCGGTAGCCCGATCGATGCTTATATTTTTAACTCGGTGCATTTCGACATAGAGAAGTTTCGGCAATCCCATCAAAAGCGAAGGTTGAAAATCTTACACCGAATCAATGGTCCAATTTATCCCTACCGAGGAAGTAGCCCAGACCTTGATCATCTCTGCTTTGAATTTAACATGGAATTCGCTTCAGCTACTGTATTGCTATCTGCATGGAGCTATCAGCGTATCGTCGAGATGGGCTATGAGCCGGTGAATCCAGTCATCATCCACAATGCTGTAGATCCCGTCATTTTCCATCCACGTGGGCGCATTCCTTTCGATCGAAAGCGCAAGATTCGCCTTATCTCTACCATGGGGACGGACTGCCCGCGTAAGGAATGGACAGTTTACAAGTGGATTAATGATCATTTAGATTTGAATCGCTTTGAATATACACTGGTAGGAAGGGGCTTCGAGCGTTTCAACCATGTTCGCCATTTCCCTCCTGTACCTTCAGAACAGCTTGCTGATTTCCTACGCCAGCACGACATTTACATCATAGCCAGTCAGAACGATCCCTGCTCGATTGAGCTGATCGAGGCACTAGCCTGCGGGTTGCCAGTGCTCTACCTCAATGATGGGGGGCATTCCGAGCTGGTTGGCTATGGGGGGCTACCTTTCAAGAATATGGACGAAATCCTTCCAAAATTGGAAACACTCGTAGAGAATTACAAGATGTTTCAGAATTTGATCCTTGTACCGAGCCTGGACGACGCAGCCAAGAAGTATCTGACTCTGCTCCAAGAAGTCGCCGATTCTCTTTGATATCCTGTAAAGTTTTATTCAAGTTGGATGTTTATGCGCTAGGATTAATCGTTGGTATATTGTGAGCTAGATAGCGAAATTTAAGAATTATTTAACTTGATATCTAATTGAATTTGTCATAATACTTTATGTTGTTATTAAAAAGGGGATATCAAATGAATGATAAAAGGTTGGAGAATACGATCTTAACTTTATTTTTCACGTATGGTAAGAGTCTAAAAACTTGGGCGGATGTAGGGAGTCTCGATAGAGAGTTAGAATTATACAAAAGATTAGCTAAAATATTGAAAGAAGTAAACATAGTCACCTATGGTGGAAGAAAAGACAAATTATATATAAAAAGTCTTGGGGAGATCAACCTTTTATCTATCACATGGTACCCTAACCTAAAATGGACAATATTAAATTTGTTACTAAGGTATTTGCCACAAATTTACAAATCTAGCATATTAAAAACAAATCAAATAAAAGGCTCAGAAGTGCCTTTATGGTTTAAAAAAAGATTTGGTAAGAAACTGATAGTCCGCTGTGGATATTTATATAGTTATTTTGAAAAAAAACAATCAAAGAATAAAAAAATAATCAGTAATGCCATTCGATTAGAGAGGGATGTATTTTTATCCGCAGATATAAGTATTGTAACCTCTTCGTGGCAACGAAATATTGTAATAAAGAGTTATAATATTAAGCCAGAAAAAATAAGGGTTATCCCAAACTATGTTATAACTGATGTCTTTAAACCACATCCTGGAGTACAAAAAAAGTATGATCTTATTTTCGTTGGTAGAGCAGGAAGCCAAAAAAACATAGGTAATCTGTTGAAAGCGATTCAGTATCTAAAGAAAAAAGGGAGAAGCATCTCATTACTTATGGTAGGGGGATGTTGTTATGATAACGAAATTAAACAAACAGTAGATCACTACGCTTTAGATGTTACTTTTAGAGGCAATGTACCAAATTTCGATTTGTCCCATATACTAAATCAAGCAAAAGTTTTCATTTTACCATCTTACTATGAAGGCCATCCAAAAACATTGCTTGAAGCGATGAGTTGTGGGTTACCGTGCATAGGTTCGGATGTCGTTGGAATAAGAGAAGATATCGAACATATGAAAACTGGGTATTTATGTAAGACAGATTATGAAAGTATCGCCAATGCTATAGAAACAGTCTTATCCGATGAATCGCTTCAAAATATAATTGGAAATAATGCTTGGAAATATATCCTAAAAAGATACGCTATAGACCGTATATTAAGAATGGAACTTGATGTTATCAAGGAGGTTATTTCTAAATAAAATGCGTGCAACAGACTAATCCTTCTGATACATCTGAATTTTGATTCTGCAAGATTATTGTAATTAATCCACAGATTCATCTGCTCCTTTATGTTAAAAGAAGGCGAGTAAAGCATGTTTTAAAAGCATCAATGATTATATTCATAAGAAGGGAAGAGATGAAGATATTAGTAACTGGAGGAGCGGGATTCATCGGGAGTCATTTAATAGAAAGGTCGTTAAAAGAAGGCTATGAAATAACATGTTTAGACAATTTCAATGATTATTATAGTCCAGAAATAAAAAGAAATAACGTTAAACCTTTCTTAAAAAAAAGTAATTTTAAATTAGTAGAAGCAGACATCAGGGATAAAGATGCTCTAAAAAGAGTGTTTGAAAGGTTTGAGTTTCATAAAGTAATTCACCTCGCTGCCCAGACAGGGGTAAGATCATCCCTAAAGGAGCCTTCTTTATATATGGATGTAAATGTGAATGGGACTTTAAACCTTCTAGAGTTGAGTAAAGAGTACCTGATAAAAAATTTTATCTTCGGTTCCTCATCATCTGTTTACGGAGCTACAAAGGAGATCCCATCTTCAGAGGAAGGAGAGCTGAAACCTATTTCTCCTTATGGTGTTAGTAAAAGAGCAGGTGAACTTCTCTGTTCTGCATACAACCATCTACATCATCTTCCAATTACTATCCTCCGTTTTTTTACTGTTTACGGTCCAAGACAGAGACCGGATATGGCTATTCATAAATTTACTAAACTTATCGAAGAAGGCAAAGAAATCTGCCTATACGGTGATGGTAAAAGTAAGAGGGATTATACCTATATCTCTGACATCATTGGAGGAATCATGTCTGTTTTAAATGGGGATTTCTATTTCCAAATCTTTAATCTTGGCAATTCTGAACCGATAAATCTCTCTCACCTAGTTTCCCTAATTGAGAAATACTTAAGCAGATCGGCCAAGATAAGGTACCTTCCTGAGCAACTTAGCGACCCCTTTACTACTTACGCCGATATCAGTAAATCAAGAAGATTGTTAAATTACCATCCTAAGGTGAAGATAGAAAAGGGAATAGAGAGATTTGTCCAATGGTATAAATATGAAAAGCCCTAAGATTACTATTCTAATGTCTGTTTATAATGGTGAGAAATATCTTCGTGAGGCAATCGATAGTATCTTAAATCAAACTTTTAAGGATTTTGAGTTCTTGATCATCAATGACGGTTCCACTGATAGAACAGTGGAGATTCTTCGAAGTTACCACGATTCCAGAATCAAAATAATCACTAACGAGAAGAATATGGGTTTAACTAAATCGTTAAATAAAGGGTTAAAAATTGCAAGGAGTGAGTATGTTGCCCGGATGGATGCTGATGATATATCCTATTCGAGACGGTTAGAAGTGCAATATGAATATATGAAGAAGAATCCGGATGTTGGAATTGTAGGGAGTTGGAACGATGTTATTGATGATAAAGGCAATACAATAGATTATCGGAAACATAGTTTATCCTCTGAAGATATTTATTACATCTTAAATTTTAGGAATTGTTTAACTCACTCCTCAATATTATTTAGAAGAGATTTAATAATAAATAACGGAGGTTACAATGAAAACATAAGTGTAGCTTCGGATTACGAACTCTGGAATAGAATTTCAAAGATAGCAAAAATTTATCAAATCCCAAAGTCGTTAGTAAAATGGAGAAGGACCAAGAAGTCGATAACTTCTAAAAAGAGAAGTAGCCAGATAGAAACGGTAAATAGTGTTGTCAGAAATAATTTAGAGCGTTTAACACATGAGAAAATAGATAAGAAAGTAATATGTTTTATCCATGGTAATTTACATTATTTGAGTATCCTTACCGAAGATGAATTGTTGCATTCAATCAAGTTAATTAATAAGATAAACGAAAGTATAATAAACGATGCTCCATCCAGCCTGAATAAAGACAATATCAGAAAAGTAGTGGGAAATAAATTAATTGATTATATTTGCATTTCGAGCTTTAAAGTAAGTATGCTAAATTCCGCCCGATGTGTATATAGATACATTAAGGGGAATATTCGGTTGAAAATAAAAATAATCATATTGATAATATTTAAGAAGTTAGAATATTTTGTTAGTTCACAAGCAAGAATGCGTCATGTAGCGCACAAGTATAGTTACAGGTTTATTCGCAAGATACAAGTAATGTTAAAGAACCTATTAAGGTAACGCGCTACGTCTATTTTAATTTCTGACGTCGTTTGTTACCTGAAGCATTTTTTGGTAAGATTATGTACAACAACGTAATATATAACAAATCCCATCCTAAATACATGGAATACAGACCGAAAAAGCCTCATTACTGTCCACGTAATACCTTTTGAATAGTAAGGATGAGGTGATCAAAATAAAAATAGCGTTTATTGTTAGCGGATTTCCAATATTATCAGAGACATTTATTCTGAATCAAATTACGGGTCTTTTAGATATGGAACATGACGTTGAGATATTTGCTCAATCTAATCCTAATGAAAAGAAAGTACATTCTGATGTTAAAAGATATAAACTTATGGAGAGGGTCCATTATTTCGATATACCTCCTAATAAGATTGAGCGTATATCAAAGGTAATGTATTTGATGATCAAAAATTTTCATAAAAGTTCGCTCAAAATATTAAAATCAATAAATATATTCAAATATGGAAAACTTGCTTTATCTTTAAGGCTTTTGTATCTCATCATTCCTTTCTTAGATAAAGATTTTGATATAATCTACTGTCACTTTGGCCCTAATGGTAATTTAGGTGCGTATCTGAAAAAAATGGGTTTTAAAGGTAAGCTCGTGACAATGTTTCATGGTTATGATATTCGGCTTGGAATGGAAAAAGGGAGAGGTATTTATAGTGAACTTTTTAAATTTGGAGATTGCTTCTTTGCTATTTCGAATTATAACTACAAAAATCTCATCCAATTTGGAGTTGATCCCCAAAAAATTATTTTTCACCCTGTTGGAATCGATGTCAACAAGTTTTCCTACCGGTGGCAATCTGCCATTGTTGAGCGTCCAAACACCATTATAATACTTACTGTCTCACGCTTAGTTGAAAAGAAGGGAGTCCAATATGGAATTCAAGCTATTAGTAAATTGCTAAAAAAGAGGCCTCAACTACAATTGGAGTATCGTATTATCGGTGGAGGTCGATTGGAAAGGCAGCTAAGAAAATTGGTTGAAGAGTTGAATTTAGATGAAGTTGTACACTTCCTTGGACCGATAGAACAAGAAGGGGTGATAAAAAATATGCAACAAGCCCATATATTTCTTCTTCCTAGTATTGCTGAGGCACTTCCAGTAGTCTTAATGGAAGCCCAAGCAGTAGGTCTTCCTGTAGTGGCTATTTCCGTAGGAAGCATTTCCCAAGTAACAATTAATGGAAAATCTGGTTTTCTTGTTTCTGAAAACGATGTAGATACTCTGGCAGAAAAACTAGAATACCTTGTTGAGCATCCAGAGAGATGGGTAGAAATGGGAAGATGTGGAAGGAAATATGTTGAGAAAGAATATAATATTAAAAAATTGAATCAGCGGTTAGTGAAGATATACGAATCTCTGCTTACCGACAACATGAATGTGTTGGAAGAGCATAATAGTTGAAAATAAAACTTCTTGCGAAATATTTAGGAATTTCAAGTGAAGGATGATAACATCCATTTGTAAAAGTTGAGGCAACCTATAGCATCAGACGTATTTACTCGAGATTCAGCTTAAGCCAGCAAAAATGAAGCTAATATTATGTCTCGGCTCGAACCATCTTTGTGAGTTCGATAAAAATCGTAGAAACCTTTCTTATGATTAAACTTCCATAATCAAAATAATCTTCTCATCCACATTTTGATTGCTATATTTACTAAAGGATATACACGCTATCTTGCAGAACTAACAAGATATAACAACCTCCCCAGAAGTCCTATCTCCGTAGACAAACGGTAAGGGAAATGACTATTGAGACTTAGAGGGGAATGATTCGGTGCGCCTACGATTAAAGTATAGATTCCTCGGCGAATTAGAGCGGGGTTGTGCTTTATCAGTCCCTATATGTATTTTGATTCGATGAGTTCTATCAATGTGAATCTTGCTTAGCAACAACATCAATAATACTTTCCACTATTTTATTATAGTCGTACTCTCTGGCTAGCTCTGGACCCTTTTGTTTAAGTTTAGTTCTCAAAGCATCATTAGTCAAAACTTTGAGAATTGCTTCGGCTATACTGTGGGGATCTGGTTCACAGAGCACTAATTCCTCACCATCCTTATACTTGTCTATGAATATCTTGCGCCTTGTCGCTACGACTGGGATACTTAATGCCCAAGCTTCAATAATTTTTATAGGTATAATGCTCTCTGTGGTTGAGATTTTTAAGCTAGGTACGACCATCACGTCGAAGCTCATCAAATACCTTAGGGCCTCATCATGAGGTACGAATCCCGTTATTTCATAATCAATATTCAACTTGCTACATAATTTCTCTATTTCACTTCTCCGGGAGCCATCACCAACTATTAAAAGCTTGACGTTCTTTGATTTACTCTTAATTATACCCATAGCTCGGACCATTATGTCAACACCTTGCCACCACTCCAAACTTCCAAGAAAGCCTATCCATGTTTTATCCTTCTTGCGATATTCCTCTCGCTCTCCAAGGTTTCCTATGGATTCCAAGTTCACTCCTGGAGGTATTATCAACCATGGCTTTCTGGGCTTAACATACCTCCTTGTTTCAATAAGTAGTGATTCTTCAGAGCTCATTGTAGCTACATGGTCGCTACGTAATATTGCCAATCTGTCCAGCAAGAATGTGACAAGAAAGATCATGTGTCCTGCGACTTTTGAGAGTTTACTTCCCAAAAGCTCATCCTCTTGTAAAGCAGCAATCTTCACCACTGTAATGTGCCTTAGAGGGGCAGATAATAAAAAGCCAAGTGCCAGCGAGGAGTCTCGAATATATATTAAATCGACCTTTTTATGTAAAAATAAAATTGATCCAATAACGCTTAATAAACAAGAAGCTATTATTCTCGCAAAGATTGTTATTAAGTAGCGGTGAGGTATTGGAAATTCAAAAGTTACAACGTTTTTTGGTAATGAGTATGCCTTTTTTATATACTTTAAGCGTAATGTGTCTCGTATGCTTGGAAATGTTATTACATAACATCTATCGACCTTTCTCGAGAGAGCAATTATTAGTTGCCTCTCATTAACTGCACTTCCTATCCATCCGTAGAATGAAGGGATTAAAGCTAAGATTTTCATCTTAACCCCCCTTTAGTTTCATTAACTAACCTAAGAACGTTTATCTAGGTTATCAAAATTTTCGAATCTTATTTACTGCTTTGCGATCTCAGCTTTTCTAAGGGTATTGTTTTGGGCTGAGCATTTTTATACTTCAATGTAGTTCTGGCTTTAAATGTATTTCATCACTTATTGAAGAAAGAAACAACCTATTCCAAACTCATCGATCTACTCGCAACCTTAAGATGAAGGAGATGTTCTTCCAACCTCACCTCCTAAACGAACCACAGATGAAAGATGCATACAGAAACTATACTAATGAAGAATTTGTGGAATTAATATTACAAAATTCTCAGTTAGATTAAGTGAAATTTATGTCTCATTTTAATGACATAAAGTTAGAAGACACCGATTGGCTTTGAGCTCCTGTTCCTTTCGTGATATATCTCTTGTCTTAATTCCTGAGCGTTAAGATCGTCCAGGGTTGGAACGAGGGCCAACCTCACGCCTGAAGTTTTACCATCTGGCGGATCAGCTCTAGCTCTTTATCCTTGAACCCTAACAGTTCAGCGGTCCTCAAGAAGTCTCTTTTACGCTGATCTTCTATGCTCATCCGTTTCGGCATCGTGGTAAGGTATTCTTCAACTGGCCGAAGCCATACTCCAACTGATAGGGCACGTGAAGGGCATCGGCGAGATCATGGCCCAGCTCATCGTTTGGGTGCTGGGCGCCTTCGGCCTGGAGGTGCCGATATACTTCGTCAACCTCCTCATGATCGTCCTCATAATATTCGCGCTGATGAAGATAGGGTCGACGGTGAGCAAGCTCATGCTGGTCATTCTCGTCTTCCTGCTCCTGGCGAACGCCCAGTCGATGTTCAGCTTCCCATAAAGTCCAAATCCACGCCGGCGTGGATTTTACGCGTGAATGGTGAGAGTGCCCCGGAAGTGGAAGCCAAGATCACGCGTAACAGTAATTTCATTAGATAAATCGCTTTAGGCCAAAATTAGTATGGGTACTAATTTGACGGTAATATCGGAAACGATAATCCCGACACTACGAACGGAGACAAGAGAAGGAAGTTGACAGATGCCGACAAAATCTTAAGCAGTATCGGTTCCGATAATACTGAACCTTCGAACAGGGACAAGCGAAGGAAGCTTATGCCCTTCTATATAATCTATCTCAATGAATAATTCGTATTATATCCCGCCATTTTTTGGAGGCTTGCCGGGAGGGCTCCTAGGTTTATATTGAACAGATTTTACGGTTTGGTCTAATACATATGTTTGATCAGCACTTAGAGCAACAGCTTGCGCACTAGATGTTGAAAAAGAAGGGACAGACATGGAAGAGTTAGAAATTGGAGAATTGGGATCAAGGATAACTTCTTGTTCAAGCCATTTATTCGCCAGCCTTCTTATCAGTATCCTCCTACCACTACGAAGCCTTAATGAAGATATCCACGATAGGATTCTAGCCACCGAGTAAACCAGTAAGATGTGGACTGCGGCGAAGACTAGGGAGCTCCAGAACGGGCTGAGAGGCCCCAACATAACATCGACGATAAAGAGGTAAATGGGGACAGGGCCGTTGGGTCCCAATATTCGAATACCCCAGTACACAGCTGAGAGTACTATTATCATGACATAGGAGGCCAGTGAGTTGCGGCCAAGAACGGCTAGCGGACCGAACAATCCACCAAATCCCTTTAGACAAACTGCATGGAAAAAGCCAAGGAGCAGAGCGGATAAACCAGCCGTTAGTACGGCGAAGGTAGCTGTCCAGAGGTTCTTGTTGATGGGAACAACTGGGTTTAGAAGCCATCCCAAGACCAACCCTGCTAAGCCAACGGCCACCAGTCTGGGGACCGCCCTGCCTCCCTCTGTTCTTAAGGTCCATCCGGCTGCAGCGCCAAATAGAGCGGTAGAGGTGGCTGTCAACGTGCCCACTATACCCTCTGGGTCGCCCCAATCCTTCGTGTATGCGTAGACGTGACCATCTAGAACGATTCGGTCCACGTAAGAAGCGAAGTTGGATGTCTTGTCGTATGATCCGCCCCCTATTTGCATAAGCACCCACCACACCAGAAGTAGGACGACGGCCCATGTCATGGTACGTCTTGGACCAGACGCCAGGAACGCAGCTGAGGTAAAGAGGGTCGCGAGGGCTATCCTCTGGAGTACACCCATGATCCTGAATGTTGTAGGATCGAAGTAGGAGAGTGGGAGAGCGTTAAGAAGGAGCCCTAGGGCGAAGAGGAACGCAGCCCTCCTGACTGCTCTCACCATAACTCTTCTTCTTGAATACCCAGCTTCTAGCTTCTTGGGTATGGATAAGGATACGGCGGCTCCAGCTACGAACACGAAGAAGGGAAACCACAGGTCGAGGAAAGTCAATCCATTCCATTCAGTGTGCTTGAGACTAGGAATGAACTCGGGAAGATGTCCAGCGAAGTACGAGATGGCAACAATCACTATCGCCAGCCCTCTTAAGGCATCTAGTGAGACAAGCCTTTTTTTTAGGGTAAGGGACATTGTTAACGTCGGAATGTCTCGGATAGCTTACAGGCGCATAAAAATGTTTGTTTCTTCTACAACGCTTGCTTTGTGACGTTATCGCTTGTATCAATAGTGGTGCTAGGATATGAGAGAGGGATAAGCCTTCAAGAATTGATAAGGGTAGTTATTATACCTGAGTGGCGAGAGTCAAAGAAGAAGGGGGTCGATGGTTGAAAGAAAAGCGTGATAAGAGCAAAGAGCTAAGTAAGGTAGATGTAAGAGAGATATGTATAGAAGAGATTCTTGGAAAGGGTTGGTTAACATCAGAATATTTTGAGTTGATTAAGGAAGTCCTTGAGAGGATTCCTTTGAAAGTTTTATATGATACTTTTGCTCTGTCCAGTTGTCAATTCCAAAAAATTTATGAAATAAGACTCTCATTTCTTAACTTCTTGCATGATGTTTTCAAGTCGATCTATAATGGCATCCCAACTGAACAATTTAACACGCTCCAATGAATGTTTGCTAAATTCTTCCAACAATTTACGATCTCCAAATAGCTTGACTATAGCTTTGCGTAATGCCTCATCATCTTTTGGAGAAACGAGTATGCCAGCATCACCAAGCACGTAAGGATTTCCTCCAACATTCGTGGCAATTACAGGTAGACCAACCGCCATTGCTTCAAGTAGAGAGTTTGAAAAGCCCTCTGAAATGCTGGGCAAAATAAAGCATGACGCTTCTTTAAGAAAGCATGGTATAGAATCGTTCGGCACTGTCTCGATAAATTTAGTGTTAGATTCAGCTAACGCTCTGGCAGCGTATTCTTGCTCCCCCCATCCACCTACAACAACCAAATTGACGTTTTTGATTTTATTCACTGCTGAAATAAGATATAGTAGTCCTTTTGCTGGACGTGCACCTCCTACATAGATTACAGTCTTGTTATTTAATTTCGTTCGGAACTCACTATAACTTGACAAGTCGATACCGTTGCCAAGGATTTTTATCTTCCCTTTTTTGCAACCCATCTTAACAAGAGTTTCAAGCATGGCGGGAGTTTGAGCTAAAATTAAATCAGCTTGAAAAACGAACTTTAATAAATTTCTTATGAGGAAACCTATCAAACCTTTTCTTGATGGAGTGACAAAAACGTCACTGCCGCGTCCCCATGCTATAACTGGGACTCTTCTTAGCCGTGCTATCATCAAGAGATATTTAACAATTATAGCGGAAAAGCAGGTTGGCATCAATGTGAAACCGAGAACAACTTCAGGGGGCTTGTGCCAAGAGAGTAAAAATGCCCTCAAAGTTTGGCTTAAGAAACGTCCTCCCATTGTCGGCATTATCTTAACTCGATGGATTTTCAGCTTGCCATCGTAAAGTTCTTCATACGGTTTCATCTCTCCTATTTGAGTAATGATGCCTGATCTGAAGCCTGCTGAATATCTTGCTACAAGTGTAACTTCATGACCATGTTGGGCCAAATGTTTGGCTATATTAAAGCTTGCTAGCTCTGTTCCTCCCACCACAGGATAAGTATATCCAACAAGAATCAGTATTTTCATAAACGATTTCCTTTGTTACTTGTTCCTTGCTTAGTTTTCATAATATCCAAAAGATTGGGGCTCCTTTTTTTCTAAAGAACTAAGACCTCTAATTTCATTTACCAACCACAGTTTTTATCCACTCAAATGTCTTTTTCATCCCATCTTTGAAACTAGTTTGAGGTTTCCATCCAAGAAGGTTACACGTTTTGGATATATCGATCTTCTCACGCATTACCTGTCCTGGTCGGTCTTCCACAAAAACAAGAGGAATTTTATGATCAACCAATTCTTGACAAATCTCAGTTATTTCTAAAACACTTATTTCTTCATCTCCAGCAAAGTTGAATGTTTCGTTCATGACTCCGCTTTCAAGCAACTTTATTTGAGCGTTGATTAAATCATCAATATATATGAAATCTCTAGTCTGTTTCCCTGTCCCGTGTATTGGTAATGCTTCTCCTTTTATTGCTTTCTCAAGAAAGATGTAAACTACAAGCTCTTTTCTCATCCCCGCGCCATAAGTTGTTGCATAGCGCATAATATTATGTTTTAAACCATAAAGCGAATGGTATCCTTTTATTATATACTCCCCAGCTAATTTGGTGCAGCCATATATTTCAGTAGGTCTGAGCAGGCCTTCTTCATGTGCAGGATACGTTTGAGTATTGCCATAGACGCAACACGTGCTTGCATAACAGAGTGGTATATCATACTTTCTACATACTTCTGCGACATTGGCCGTTCCTGTAACATTGATTTCTACTGTTTCGATGCTATGTTCACGTGCGTAATTTAGGTTGGCTACTGCCGCAAGATGGAAAACCGTATCAACCCCTTTAGTGGCATCAAGCAATGATTCCAAATTTAGGATATTACCAACCAAATTCATGTTCGTATGATTCGAACTTGATGGAATTATGTCAAAGCCTATGACATAATTCCCTCTCTCTTTTAGTTTTTTGCATAAAATCTTACCGATGAATCCATTGCTTCCAGTAACTAAGATTCTCAATCTTCTCATCTCTTGACCTTCATTCGTCCTCCTTTTTTTAAATACTTAAACTATATAAAAAATCGATCAATCCTTAAATACCTATTAATTGGGGCGACCCTAAGTGGAGCCGAGTATTTTATTGGACAATGCTTTACAAGCAAGTGTTAATAGTTTGAATTAGGGGATTAATAAAAGCAGGTTATAAAAAAATGAAAGGAAGGTCATTAGATTTCATCCATCATATATTAAGAATTACTCCGCTTTTTCGCAGACTTTTGCTTGATAGAATCCCTGATTACCTAAAGTCTAAGGAGTATCTCCGATTATATTTAATATTGTGCGTATCTATAGTTGAGATCGTCCTTAATTTTGGGCGAATCTTCCCAGACTCATCTCAATATATAGATTTTTCTCTATTTCTTCTCGGAAGGCAAGGAACTGTTAGTCAGATGTATCAGATAGTTATGAGGCCCATGGTTCCTTTACTAACCACTCCCTTAATCCTAATCTTCAACAACGTTAACTTTAGTTTCGGATTGGTCAGTGGTTTCTTTTGGATAGCTGGAGCGATCGTCGCTTATAAACTCGGAAAGTTGTTGCTCGAGGATGACGATCTTGCCACCTTGGTTGCTTTGGTGTACGTTACGGCTCCAGCTATGTTATGGCATGGAGCGGCTGTCTTGACAGATTCTGCAGCATACTTCTTCATTGGACTAGCAATCTATCTTACATTCATGAGAGAACGTCAGATCAACGTCTCATCAAAGAAGTATTTTTTCGATGCATTTATTGTAAGTACAGGGGTCTTATTTAAGGAAGTAGTGATCTTTGCATTGTTGTTTATGCTTTACAGGCGGTTTGTGAAAAGGAAGGGGTTCAAAGAGACTTTGACAGCGATTGTTTTAATTGGGTTCTGTGGAGTTCTGTATTTGAGTTTGCTTGGTTTTGGACCAGATGTATTTATTTCTAAGTACTCATTTGCATCCGATGTTCAATCTTGGGGAGTTTATCCTTTCCTTGTCAGTTTTGTACGAGCTTACGTTCTTTCTTACCCAGAGCGAATTCAGGAATGGATCTCAGTAATGGATCTTTTCAGAGTTGGCAGACTTCTGGTCTTTGCTGTAGCTACTCCATTAGGGTTATACTTTAGTAAACGAAGAAAAGACCTATTCATGTGTACCCTGTTTCTTTTTCCTACAGCGATCATCTGGCCAGTTATGGTTGAAAGATTTTCCTTTTGTCTATGGCCAGTTATCGTCCTTGGCATGGTAAACGGTATGGACTTTATTTTGTCAAAATTGATCTCTACTAGAGTTTTTCACTATAACTACAGAATTTTTATATATTTATACGTATTCATATGTGCTATCGTAAATACCTATTATCCGATAACTGTAAAGTTGGAATGGTAAAAAACTATTTGAAGAATTTCCTCCCTCGATTTTACTTAAATTTGATAGATCTTATTTGGGTTGTTCTTTTAGGTCGTCGATACTTGATAACTTTTTCGAACGCCATAGATCAGGATAGGTCCCGGCCTTCATTATTACTCGCTTTGTCATAAAAGCCAACCCTTTGCTTGCATTTACTATCTCCTCTGTTGACATCAAGGCTTCTCCTATCGCTACCAACTCACCCTTTAAAGTGTACATGCAGATGGTATCCCCCTTCACTATATTGGGTGATATCTGCAATATTCCAGGTACTGCCAATTGCGCTCCATGGCAGATGGCATCGACGGCCGAGTCACGCATTACTGCTGTCTTCATAGAGTATGTGGCAAACTCTATGGGTTTTACCAACTGCCTTATCTTATCTTCCTCCCCTTCCTCCTTCCATTCATGAACTCCATCCAATAGATCATGAAGCCTGACCAACCCGTCTTCTTCAGTCAGATTGCTGACTCTCGTCCTTCTCAATTCTATCATAGTAGCGCCTGAACCCAAGACTTCCCCCATATCGTAGATGAGCTTTCTCACATAAGTTCCAGCTTGGCATAGAATCCTTAAGAGAATCAGATTACCACTCTGCTCGATCAGATCCAGATCGTAGATTTTACGAGTCCTAGTGGCTCTCTTCACGGAAGATCTTTGGGGAGGGCGTTGATAGATCTCTCCTGTAAATTCAGAGAGAACTTTCTTTAGCTTAATTTCAGTCATGGGGATGTGAATTCTTGCAATGGTATAATACTCCTTAGGTCCCAATAAAAGGAGAGAGAGAGCTTTTGTCCCTTCGCCCAATCCTATAGGGAGCAGACCCGTTACAAGAGGGTCTAGAGTCCCGCTGTGCCCTGCCTTTTTCACTCCCAGCATCCTTCGCACCCATGCTACAACTTCATGGCTCGTCGGCCCTGGAGGCTTGTCCAAAAGAGTGATACCGTAATCTAAGAGAGCGTCTATAGGGCGTTTGTAAGGGTCATGACCATAACTTTCAAATGTTGAGTCTTCATCTATAGTGATCAAACCATGCAAAGATATGCCCTCTCACTTGCTTTATCTAAAACTAAACTAAAAACCCTTCGTGGCACATACCTTCTAACCCCCTTTATGTAATTTTTTAATGTAAAGATCGATAACTTTGGAGACTATATCGTAGACTTCTTTGGGGTCGAATCTGTCTGTATTGAGTATGAGATCGAAGGGAGAAAGGTCTCTACCAAAATCGAATCCATAGAGGGTTTCATAGATCGATCTAGTTATTTCATCCTTATCTTGGATTATCCTCATGATACTCTGAGTCTCAATCTGATCCCTTTTGGCTGCTCTTTCTGCTCTTTTCTCTAAGGATACCTTTAGCCAAATCTTTAAAGCCTCTACTTTTAAGAGCCAAGGCATAGTCCAGCTGTCGAGCACAACATTCCCTCTATCTGCCATTTCGAGCAACTTATCATCAATTCTTTTATCGAATCTTTCATCCTTCTTTCTTTCTTTTAAGAACTTAAACCCTTCCTCACTCTCCCACCATCCATAATCCTTTGGCTTGTATCCCCTTTTTACTGCTAATTGCTTTAAGGCATCTCCACCTGAAAAGTAGCTCAGACCGTATCTTTCAGCTATTCTTTTGGCTAAAGTGCTCTTTCCAGAGCCTGCCATCCCTGAGATGCAGATTATAAGACCCTTCTCCTTTTTTATCATTTATCATAATTGCTTTCAGAGAATTTATTAAGCATTCTTTATTTAGGTGGGGCTAGTTTTAAGAAGCTTCATTACGATTGCGCTGAAGGCAAAAGAAGAGATCAAATACCACCAGAAAAGGCTGAAACCGTAACCCCCTTCGATCGGTACTCCGATATTTATTATGACAAGGTCTATAGGTATGGGAGATATGGCTACAATTGCATCATACCCACCAAGGAAAGTGGCAAGAAGATAGTAGACAGCTATGAAAGGAACCCAAAAGAGAAGCATAGGTTTCATCCTCTCCTTTGTTACTTTCATCTGTAACTCCATCATCTGTTTCTCCCTCTTCCTGAGTTTTCTCTCTTTAGCCTTATCTTTTGTAAGTGTAGCTTGCTTCAGTTCATCTCTGAAAGCCTTAACTTCAGCATTTATTCTTCTTGCTCGATCTACATCTGTAAATAGACGGGTAACCACGTTAGAGGTGAGATTCAGCGTTAGAGCGACCGCTGTTACTAACAAAGTAGAGATGGGTATAGCAGTTGGGTCCACCATTCATATCACACCAAGTGCTTTCAAGATCTGGTTGGCAGCTTCTTCTATTTGATTCTCCTTATTCATCACTATAAGCAGGGGAGCACCACTTATTATCGCTGAAGTGCTCAACATACTTCTTGCTATCTCCTTCTCTCTAGCAATGGTTTCTTCTTCAGCAAGGTCTCTACACCTTCCAGAATCCCTTCTGCGCCTTGAAATTATCTCATGGGGCAGAGCCTCTATCAAGATAAGATTGCTCGGAGATAGGACCTTTAAGACTTCAAAAGGAAGACCGGGCCAATAACCTTCCTTAGTGTTTATCATAAGGTGAGTATCTATGAATAAATAATCAGCTTTCATCATCGCTATCTTCTCAGCTGCTTCTATCTGAAGCTTACGCTGTTGATCTACTGGCAACTTTCTCATCTCATCTCTATGCTCGATGTCCAGTTTTTTCGCCTCCTCAAACATCAATGTGCCAAATACAACAGATTCTAAAGTAAACTTCTTTTTCTTGATCTGTTCCACTACTCTGTTTACCAATGTCGTCTTGCCGACCCCTGGAATACCAATTATCACAACTCGTTTATTAGCCAAGAGCAACACCTTACCAGAGTAAGCTTAGATGTATATCCTTATTTTATCGATTAAAAATCTTTTCCTTAGCCTTACTTACTTTCTTTCAAATATCCCCGCAAGCCTCGGCATCATCGTCTCGAGCTGCTCCTTCATCAATATCTGGTAATACTGCATGATTATACCTATCATTAATAGTATCCCCGTGCCGGAGCCAAAGACACCCAAGATATCGGATAAAGAAGCAAGGAGACCGATTACGATACCACCTAATATGGTGATGGGAGGTATGTACCTTGCCAGAATGGTTCCTACAGAAGCTTCTGCCCTCCTAAAGCCCGGAACATGAACGTCTGCATCGAGCAAGCTTTTTGCTACGTCCTTAGGTGCTAGACCACCTATCGCCACCCAAAGTTTGGAGAAGATCGTTACAATCAAGACCATAAAAAAGACGTATGAGAGAGCCCTTAAAGGGTCTGCCACAGCAGCGCTTAAGCCTTGTATCGGCGACATATAGTACACCAAACCCCCTGTCGGAAATATTATATCCTCTGGCCCGTTAAATATCCCCGTCCCTAGCCAGTTGAGCCATATATTGGTATTAGTTGGATTGAAACTTGTCCAGATAAATTGTGAAATAAATACCACATCTGTCAGCAATACTGAAGCGAAGATCACTGGAACGACCGATACGTAGAGCAACTTGATGGGATAGACGCCAGAGAAGCCTCTATATTTTGAGGATGAAATAGGAATCTCTACCCTAACCCCTTCGATGTAAATTAGGAAGAGGATGACCGCCATTGTCATGAGGAAACCTATCAAGCTCGGGAGAGCACCTTCCCTCACTATAGCCTCATAAGGAGCGCCTCTGATCAAGGCGTCGATAAGGAAAGGTATGAAGCCGAAGGGAACTATCTTTGGAACTTCTGAGCTTCCTATGTTTACAGTCAGAGGGTTGAAGATACTCCACATTATCTGCTGTGCCACTCCTGCCATGATGAACAAGCTTATACCACTACCGATGCCCCAGCCTTTCTGAACGAGCTCGTCCAAGAGCATCACTATCACACTGGCAACGAAAAGTTGCATCACGATTATAATCATCGTCGTGAAAGATAGACTGCCATAGATACCTGCTATTATATAACCTAAGGACTGTACAAGTATTACGACCATCGTCAAGAGTTTCGTAGCAGATGTGAATAGCGCCCTATCTTCTGGCTTTTTAAAATCTAGCTTTATCATCTCTGCACCCTTTAGGAGTTGCATGACCAATCCCGCAGTCACTATGGGACCTATACCAAACTCCATAAGAGTACCTTGGTTGGATGCGAAGATGATTCTAGAGTAAGCCAACGGGTCTGTCCCACCCGTTGTAATCCCATATAAGGGGGTTTCAGCCATAATAAGGTAAACAGCTAGAGCGATGGCAGTCCAGATCAACTTCATTGTTAGAGAGAGTTTCCTTTGAGGTGCAGGGACCTCAGGCATGATAGTCGAGATGCCTCTTAAAAAGCCAGAAAGACTGCTCATCCTATTTACCTTGTAGTTATTGACCCTCCAGCTTTCTCTATTTTATCCTTTGCGCTCTTTGTGAACGATCTAGCAACAATGTGATAACGGCCTTTTATTTCACCATTTCCAAGGAGCCGATCATAGCCTAACTCGATGAGATCGATCAGGGTTTTATCTTCCTTTCGTTCTATCTTACATTCCTTCATGAGTTTATCGTATATCTCATCTAGTTGACCTACATTGATCCAGCTCTTGATAGGTGCCTTCTTGGGCGGTTTGAAACCAGCCTTGCCAAAGTGATCTGGTGCGTACTTCACCGTCCAAGTCCACTTATGCTTTTTGAGACCAGCCTTCCCTTTTCCTCCTCTGCTACCGCTCTTCCTATGCTGTCCTACTCGCCCATAGCCACAAGTCCTTGAACCCCTCAATTTCCTCGTCTTTCTTAACCGAGTAGGCATGTTCAACACCTCTTGTTAAACAATAATTCACCAAATTAAAAAGTTAATCATCTTGAAGTTAGATCATCTTCCCAACAATGGAGATAAGTTCGGGATTTTCGCCCAAGATTCCTCCTTGAGTGTATAGGCGCCTGGTTGAGCGCTTGAATCCCCCTCTAGGTGGCGATAGGGCAAAAAAAGGGTTCATTCCCTCAATCTCTTTCAAAGCAGTCTTTCCTACATCTATAGATCGTGCCATACCGCTAAATCCTTTAAACCCCCATCCCTTGATATCCTTTAAAGTTAAAGGCGCCCACCCCCCCTTCCGCCCCCTCTTTTTTATCAATTTTGAGATTAGAGATGCATCCACGGGGCACCATGCAACGTATTCCTTAGAGGAGATTAGCATTCCTCTGTAGTCTGGCGTATCGGGAATGATCGTTGCCCTAAATCTCTTTGTCAGATGAAGTTGCTCAAGAGTCCTCTTTACAGGCTCTCGAACATTGACAGTTCCACGAAGCCTGACAACTAAAAGATTCTTGCTCAAAGCTTCACCTTAACCCAACATTCAGATTATGAATCTTATTCAAGGCGTCATATACCGCATATGCTACAGACGATACGGTACTCGTAGAGCCGAAGGTTCTTGTCCATGCGTCCTTTATACCAGCGAGAGATAGTAAAATCCTGATCTTCTCTCCAGCTACAAGTCCAAGCCCTTTTGGACCCGGGATTATGACTATTCTGACACTCCCACATTTGCCTGTAGTCTTGAAGGGGATCGAATGGAGGCCCATGCATCTACACTCCCAACTACCACAACCCAGTTTTACTGGGATTATGTTCAAAAGAGAGTCGTTGGTTGCCTTCTCTATCGCTATTCTCATCTGGTTGGCCTTCCCTCTACCCACGCCAAACCAACCGTCTTCATTCCCTACAGCCACTATGGCGACAAATCTAGTTTGCTCACCTGCATCCGTCTGCCTTTGAACTATCCCCGCCCCAATCACATTTGTTTTTAAGTCTGGCAATAGTGTCTTGACGATGTCTGGCTCCTTGATCTTCATACCACTCTCAAATATCTCTTCTAATGAGGTGATCTTCCCTGTGGCTACAAGGGACCCCAATCTAGTTCTGGGTGTCCAAGGTTCTTGGATTATTTGTCTACTTTCTCTACGTTGTCTCTTCATGCTTTCTTCGCCTCAAAACTTTCAATTATTTTTTTCCGAATCTCTTCGAAGTGCTCTAGAAGAGATTCTGGGTTAAGACCTTTGTCGATCATGTCTGAAAACCTTTCCTTATAAAGAGTCTTATCACTTTCCGATAGATTCTTGGCATAATCCGAGATGTGCTTCCCTTTAAGCCTATCTTCCGATGGTAGAGCCTCCTCGTCTATAGGGATTGATACACCTGCATCCAATAGTCCTTTAGCCACAGCTGTGATTCGAGAGTCATATATGAAATGTTTCAAACCTATGTATAAAACTGCCCTATCCACCTTGCCCTTCGCTTTGAGGCCAGTCAATAGACCTGTAAGGTATGCTGCGGGGATGTTCCTTCTTGAAGCTAACCATCCAAACTTTATCAACTCTCTTGAATGGGCTGATGCCAAAGATAGATCGCCTTCTTTTTGGGGCGACGATATCTGAACCAGGATGTTCTTTCCACCTATAAAGATAGAAACAAAGGGTAATTTACTTATGATTACAGCTTTCCTCTTTCTATAATTTGTCTTTCCCTCTCGCCTTCTGCGCATGATCGATATATAGCGACTACACACGATCTCATCTCCTCCGACTCATTAAACTTATCTGCTCCTCAAGATGTCTGACCGACTTGATCTGACCGCCTTTTATTTGTAGATAAAGCTTGTTGAATACTTCACCTGTTATATCCCCTCTCTCTCTGGCTTTCTTCAAACGATTTCTTATAGCCCGTACTTTTGTAACCCATAATCTTTTCTTTGGAGTTCTAGCACCAGAAGCGCCTTTCTTTGAGCCACTGCCTCTTCCACGCTTCTTTTTTGAAGCTCTTCTCGTTCTAGTACGACCACGGGAGATGCCTTTGATATGCTCAGCCCAGATCGCACCTTCCCTGATGAGGGCTCTTATATCGTCCTTGGTAATGGCATCCACTACACGCTCAAGATTTCCAGGGTCTATCCTAACCTTGTTCACCCCTACCTTTAGGACTTTTGCAGCCATCACCTTCTTGTTACTCAAGTTCAATTTTCATCGATTCTCTTCTAGCAATTTATCGAGCCGAGGCCCGCTCTACTTTCCCAATAGTTACACTCCCTTAAATCTTTCTTGATAAAGACTTGTCAGGTTTGGAATTTTTATTCTGGGGTTTCTATTACTTTAGTCTTCCTTAGACCTCTTGGGTTCAAGACTTTTATGCCCAACTCTTTTGCCTTTTCTATCAATTCAGCTCTCTTTTTTGCCCCTAAAGTTGAAGCCAGTCTTGCTGCATCTTTCTTTGGATTGAGCCCCTCGAGTTCACCTATGTTATGAACTAGTACATCTCTGTAACCTGAGGGGTGTATGCCCCTCGTTATCTTCGGTCCCCGATAACCTACTTTCACTGCTTTGGGCCAACCTTTCAGTCTGCGGCGCATCCTGCTATCTATGCCTTTGGGCTTCCTCCAAGACCTATCTATTCTCTTGTACCTCCAAGATTCCTGCCTCATAAACATGGGGCGCTTATCATCTATACTATTTCTTAATTTCAGAAGTTCCTTCATATTCTTTTTCTTCTTTTTTCTAGCCCTAGAAGCTTTTGTTTTAACTCCTTTTTTCTCTTTAACTTTTGTTCTAGAGGTAGTTTTCACTTTCTTTTTCTTTGTAATTTTTGCTTTAGATGTAGTTTCTTCTGCCATATCATCAACCCTTCTGCTTTTCATATACATATATCCCGTCAAGGAAGACTCTTTGATCTTTCTTCTTCACTTTCGTTGTCTGTTCTATATTTGCCGCTGTCTGACCAACATCCTCCAAAGAGACACCTTTCACGATAACATCGTCCCCCTCAACCTTTACTTTGCAGTCGCCCACTATCTTCGCTATACGTGGAGACCTCTCCCCGTAGAAGTTCTCAATTATCACATTTTTATCCTTCACCTTGACAGAAATCGGGAAGTGGGCAAAGACCATCTTGAGTTTATAGGTGAAGCCCTCAGTTACACCTTTGATCATGTTCCTTACGATCGATCTAACAGTGTTAGAAACGCTGATGTCGAACTTCTTTTTACCCAACGATTGGACTATTACCTTATTCTCTTTATATGAAACCTGAGCCTTTATCTTAGAGAAGTCTTTCCTACATTCACCTAAAGGTCCTTTAATAGTGAGTAAATTTTCGTCCAACCTTGCTGTAACGCCTTCAGGAAGTTCGTTCTCCAACACCAGCCTCTCTTCGATATTCGATTTCTTCCTACTTTCTACTGGAGTTTTACTCTTATCTTTGGATCTGGCTTTGATCTGGGACGACATGCTCTTTCCAAACTCCAAAAAGCATTACTTAAACATTCTTCAAACTTATTTAACAATATTGTGCATGGCCTTTAAGTCCTTGAAAAATATCATAAGATCGTCTGGAACCTCCACTTTGATCGAGTCCTTTAGTGATAGCCCCCCTTCTTTCTTTTCATTCCAGATGGAAGAGTTGAAATCGAGAAGTTTCTGGGTCAATTGATTTAGGCTCTTGTCCCATTTAGCCTTTGGAAAGCTCTTGAGATGAATACTCGCCCCACAATAAAGCATAGACCATACATGCTCTGTAAAGAAAGGTATTATCGGAGCCAACAACAAAAGTATATTCTCTAAGCATTCATGTAAAGTGAACCAGACCGCCTTCTGCTCTTTCTCTGAAAAATCCTGACCATAAGCTCTGCCTTTCACCATCTCTATATAGTTGGATGCGAATAAATTCCAAGTGAAGTCTCTGACCGCTGTTGCAACATCGTTAAATTCATACCCATCATAATTCTTCTTTACATCCTCTATCAGTTTGGACAGTTCTCCAAGGATCCATCTGTCGGTATCTTTTGGCTCTGCACTCTCCTTTGGAAACATCGAGATGAACCTTGCTATATTCCAGAGTTTTGTTAAGAACTTTGAGTGCCCCTCTATCCTCTTGAGTGAGCATCTTATATCTCCTCTTGTTATATTCCCCTCTAAGCAGGTCCAGATTCTAAAGCCTTCTGAACCAAATTTCTTGATGACATCTTGTGGGTCTACTATGTTGCCCTTGCTCTTACTCATCTTCTCCCCCTTCTCATCAACTACATGCATATGTATCCATACATTTTCGAAGGGCTTCTTCTCAAATAGATGATATGACTTCAAGATGGTGAAGTAGAGCCAGTTCCTCACTATCTCCTTTCCTTGGGGCCTCATGCTACATGGAAATTCTTTCTCAAAATAGTCTCTATCCCATATGTAGCCTAGGATGTAAACTTCAGAAGTGCTGGAGTCGAACCAAGTATCGAAGATTCTCTCTTCACCTATAAAATCCTCACCATTACATCTTGGACATCTGTTTACTGGGCACTTCTCCTTCCAAGGTTGGTAATATCTGCCTGGCGCTGGCACTATTTCTTTACCACACTTCTTACAGTACCAGAGTGGTATCTCGGTCCCATAATACCTTCTTCGAGATAAAACCCAGTCCATATTTATGGAGCTGACCCAGTCGACTAAAATCTGCTTATTTTCTTTAGAATAGAAGTTCATTTCATCGGCGATCTTCAATATCTCATCCTTATAGTCCACTTGTTCAAGATAAATCTCCTTCGTAGGTATGAACTCTATAGAGTCTTTCGAACGCTCACATATGGGCTCTCTATGCTTTATCCTTTCTTTCTTCACCAATAAACTCATACTTTCTAAGTCGTTGACTATCCTTTCTCTTGCTTCTAAAACGCTCAAGCCGTCATACCCCCCTGCAACCTCGTTCATCTTACCATCTTTGTCTATGGCGTAAGTCGGCTTTATACCAAGCTCTCTAAGTAGTCTTATATCGCCATAATCCCCATAACTGCATATCATTACAAGTCCCGTGCCGAACTCCGGCTTTGCGTAGGGATGGGCGATCATCTTGACTTCATGGTTGTATATTGGCACTATGACATACTTTCCCTCCAATCTCTTATACCTATCATCTTCAGGATTAAAGAGGACTACTTTACATGTACAAAGCAACTCAGGTCTTGTGGTCGCTATGACTACATCTTCTTGGCTTTCTTTTAACTTGAATTTGATATAGTTCAGTGTTGTGTAATCTTCTCTATAATCCACTTCGGCATCTGATATTGCTGTCTTGCACACTGGACAATAGTTCGTCGTCTTTATCCCTTCATAAATCAGACCTTTCTTCCAAAGATGGATGAAAGTCTCTTGAGTGAGCCTCCTATATTCGGGGTCGTCTGTATCGTACCTCCCTCCCAATTCGTGCTTTATCTCCCAAGAATTACAACTTAAACCAAGCTTTTTGAAAGTATCCAGTGATATATCCCCGTATTTCTTGAGCAACTTTTTACATTTATCTATGAACTCTTGGCGTGATACATCGTTCATCCTAATTTTGTACTCCTTCTCAGTCTGAACCTCTATGGGCAATCCATTCTTGTCTAGACCCATAGGGAATAAGACGTTATACCCCAGCATCCTCCTGTACCTTGCCATCACATCCATCCAGATGTAAGTGTATGCATGGCCTATGTGAACTGGGGTATTAACATAAGGTGGTGGGGTATCTATGCTGAATATAGGCCGCTTATCATCCTTCCTAAAATGGAATATGCCCTTCTTCTGCCATCTATCGAAAGTTTCCGACTCTACACTTGGGCGCCATCTCTTTTCCTTTATTTTTGGAACGAATTTCATAACGACACCGTATCCGAGAACAGGAGACAGACCCTAAATATATAAGCTGGAGGGCGAACTAAAAACCATGAATATTTATTATTTTATTTTTATCGAAGCCTGAGCAATCAGGTGTACCTTAGAAGGGCGCCAACCCCTCCAAAACTTTTGAATATTACTCCATCTTCGCTTTTAGAAGAGATAACCTCTACCTTTGCTCCCACCTCAATCGCTTTGTCGACTAAAAGTTCGATAAAATCTTTTTCGGTCACTTCAATTTCATTGCTATTACACGAAGAACAAGCCTCTGAGACGAACTTCTGCTTTTCAGAGATCGAGTTCTCTTTAGTAACGATTGATTCTTTTATTGCATCACATCTTTTGCAGGTTGCCAGAAGGTATGTTCGACCTATATCTTCAGAAACGAGTACTGTGTGTGCGTTTCCCTTATTCAAAGAGTCTATCACTTCATCTATTCCATAAACTACCAACCCCTTCTCAGAAGAGACTTCGCTCAAGAACTTCTTGATGAGTTCCTTCTCTTCTATTATTCGTAGGTCTTGCAAGATATCTTCAGCCTTCTCGACAGTCTCCCTTATACCTTCCCTCCCAGCATAAGAGGTGTCTACGACTGTTAACACGTTATTTTGTAACCTATAGTCTAGGTATTCTCCCTTCAAAAAATAGTCTTTAGTTGGCCCTGAACCTCCAACTATCAAACCTTTTATCTCATCCTGGCCTAAGAAGATTTTTTTTGCATGTCTAGCCACTCTCTTAAAATAATCGTTGATCTCGCTTTCCCTAAGGCGTTCGAACCTCCTAGCCGACTGCCCCCCTGCTCTATGCTTCCCCGATACTCCTGAAGTGATTACATCTACGACATCGATCTTTCTACCTGAGACTATGCCCAACCCTGCTTCGCTATTATCTATAGAGATTATACCTATCATCTTCTCCTCCTTTATCATCTCACGGAGGATATCGAGATGGAAGTGGTCATCACACCTGTATAGATAGCTCGGTATAGGTTTAGGAGGTATCACTTCATACAATTCCAAATTCTCACTACCAGGTTTTTCAGGTGGAGCATCTGGACCGGGAGGAATGGTACCACAAAATATGGCAAGCCCAGTTTCAGGAGTTTCCTTATAGAGTTTCAATCTTTGCATGATCTTCACTAAAGCATTTTGAACGTGTGTTCTAGTGCTATCAGATTTTATGTAAGAAGCTTTACCATATTCGTCTTTCAAATAACTTGAGACATCATGTAATGGTTTCTTTGGCGGGATGTACAACGATACTAGCTCAGTCCCACTGCCTTTCTTTGTAGAGAGCTCCGCTAATATCTTCCTCATTCTATAAAGCACTACTGAATCGGCTTGAGAACTCATATGCATCAACTCTTAGCTCATATCGATAAATTAACTGTTGCCACTTTAAAGTGGATAAAACAAATAAGTTAAGGCTATTTTTAAAACTTATGGGGCAGTAAAGATGAAGATAGTCATTAAGATAGGTGGCTCGATTGTAGGCTTGCCACCAGACCCTTCTATCTTAAGATCGTACGCAGAGCAATTTTCAGAGCTTTGGGGAAAGGGGCATACCTTGGCTATTGTAGTTGGTGGGGGTCTCCTCTCAAGGCAGTACATAAAGTCGGCTGAAACTCTGGGTCTGAAGGATGAGGATAAGGACGAATTGGCCATCTTGGTATCTAGGTTGAATGCCAAACTTTTAGCTAAGAAGCTTAAAGGAATTGCACCAGATACAATCCCATCTACAATAGGTCAGCTCACCAGATTATTGAAGATTTCAAAAATAGCTTTTATGGGCGGATTAAAGCCGGGTATTACAACAGATTCTGTTGCAGCCTTAGTCGCTGAAACTATCAAAGCTGATCTTTTTGTGAAGGCTACGGATCAAGAGGGGGTCTATGTAAAAGATCCAAGGGTCTATCCTGAAGCTAAAAAGCTGGACTCTTTAACGTTCAAAGAATTGGGTAAGATGTCAAATATGGAGCATAAGCCAGGCATGCATAGTATCATGGACTCAAAGGCGGTAAAGATTCTAAAAAGGGCTGGCATAAGGACTATAATATTAAATGGTCTCAAACCCGAAAATGTCAGACTTGCTGTTCAAGGCGAGATAGTTGGTACGAGAATCGAGCAATAGGTTGCAGAGAAAGGTTCAAAAGGTTAACTATGGTATAGGTTGCTGAAGTTGTCCACTAAAGGAAAGTCACGCATACCTCCCCATACGCACTGTAGGGTCTGTGGAAGGTCTATACCTTTGAATAAAGAACACTGCTCTAATGAGTGTAGAGAGAAAGAATTGGATATTCAAAAAAGAAACAAAAGGATGAATAGAATCTTCATGGTATCCTTGGTAATTGTAATCGTCTTGATGGTATCCACTTTTCTGATAAGGTAAAAGATTAATCATAGAAGGTCGTATGCATATCTGCGGGGGTCCCCGAGCCAGGTCAAAGTTGAATTTAAAGCAACGGCAAGAGGGGGCAGTCAAAGCAAAGGCCTAAACTCAAGATCTGCTGGCTAAGGCCTTCGTGGGTTCGAATCCCACCCCCCGCACCAAATTGTCCAAAATAGAGAGAAGGGAGAAGCTGAAACCGCAATACGACCTTACATTTAAGACTTGATCGATAAGTAGAGGTTATTTTCCCTTCTCAGGCGTGAGCGTAAGACCGAGTTGCTGCATCCAGCCCAAGGTATCATACCTTTCCCATGATTCCACGAACTTCTCGCCAGCAATGCGGTCGATGTTGATCCCCCATACCATCACCTTCTTATTAGTAGTAGGGGGAACCCCCCTAAACTCGCCTTTGTGTGTGCCAGTCGTTGTAAATCGCACCGCTACTTTGTCCCCTTCGGGAAACACGCTGTAAGCCTCGCTGTTGAATTGTTTATAGTCATTGAGGCTACGAATATCCTCACCAGTGCCAGGTTTCCAGAGAAAATCAGTGGCTCATAACTCGTTTATAATGGACATAGCGACTACCTTCTCCTTATTCAACTCCTCGAAAAAACGACGCTCGAGCGCCTTAATTGATGGGAGGCGATTTATAGATTCCAAAATATTCCATTCCTCCTTTTAGAGCACCTATACTCCTTATGTATGAACTTCGCCGATCTCCTCGTAGTCTTCAGGTTCTACTTGGAGAGTTGTGTGTACTATTTGATAATTTTTTTCAAGTCTTTCCTTCGTTTCGTTTAGGATTTTGTCCATGTTACTCAGATCCTCCTTCCTAAGGACTATATGGGCACTCAAGTAATGTATGTATGAAGTGATGCTCCATATGTGCACATCATGGACACTCCTAACTCCAGGGATACTTTTCATAGTATCGACTACTTCCTTCAAACTGATCCTTGAAGGGACTCCCTCAAGAAGGATGTGTAGGGCTTCTCTCAGCATCCTTCCCGTACCGTACACTATGATGGAACCAACTATGATGCTCATTATAGGGTCCACCAGATACCAGTTGGTAAAGAATATGATGACTCCTGCCGTAACTACACCTATGGAAGACAGAGTATCGCCTAAAACATGAAGAAAGGCAGCCTTTACGTTCAGACTCAACATACTTTTTGATAAAATAGTCATTGAAACAAAGTTTACAATCAACCCAATGAAGGCGATGGTAAGCATCTCAAAACCCATCACTTCAGATGGGGAAAACAACCTTCTTATTGCCTCATAAAATATGTATGAGGCCACTAACACCAAAGTCACTCCGTTTACAAAGGCTGAAAGGATCTCTACTCTATAATAACCGAAGGTCTTGTCTGAAGTTGGAGGTCTTAAAGAGAGCTTTCCTGCAAGAAAACACAGACTCAGAGCCGAGGTATCTGTAAACATGTGCCATGCATCGCTGAACAAGGCCAAGCTGTTGGACAAGATTCCTCCGAGAATTTCGATTATAACAAGGCCACCCGTTATTAAGATGGCGATCATTAGGTCTCTCTGCTCCTTCTTATGGAAGTCTTCCAGATTTTGATGGCTCTCTTTTTTCTGAAGTGATGGCATCTTCCTGATTAGACCTCTATCTTTCTGGCGACTGTAAAAGAAATATTTTTTGATACTCTCTTACCTTTCTAATTCTTTAGAATTAACCATAGAGTTGAAATTAAACAGCATTGACTTAGGTATCTTGTTAACAATTTTTTAGTGATGCTTTTTCTAATTAGAATAATATCCATTAAGGAAACGTTCATTAATAATAGATCAAAAATGAGAGTAACGATTTGAAGAAATCTCACGTTTTCGACCCGAAGAATATAGACGTCTTAGAAAGGGAAGAGAGAAAGATTTGGCAAGACCCAGAGGAAATTCTAGGAATGGTAGAAATCAAGTCTAACTTCGTTGTTGCCGATTTTGGCTGTGGTAGCGGTTTTTTCACCGTGCCCCTCTCCCAGAAGGCTAAAAAGGTCTACGGCATAGATATTCAAAAGGAGATGCTAGAATTTCTTGAGAGAAAGATTCAAAGGTTGAAGATAAGGAATATCGAGCCTTTACTCTCGAAGGAAGAAGGGATTCCCCTTGAAGATGAGAGCCTTGACCTCCTAGTATCGATTAACACTCTTCATGAGTTTGGTGACAAGAAAAGAATAGTCGAGGAGATGAGAAGGGTGCTCAGACGATATAGAGAGTTGCTGATAGTCGATTTTAAGAAAAAGGATACAGGTTTTGGGCCTCCTGTTACTATCAGGGTCTCTAAAGAACAAGTAAAAAGCCTCTTCGAGAAGAGAGGCTTCACCACTTTGAGGTCAAAGGACCTTATGTATCACTATCTGTTGGTTTTTCAAAGAGAATCCGAGTATATCAACGTCAAAGCATAGCTCAAGGATTCGATAGTTGAAATTTAATTATCATATTTGGTTTCGCTTTCTAGTTAGTTGGTTAGTGTAATTTTCGATAATTTATCTCTAAAATGAAATTAGACCTAAAAAGCTAAATTTTAAGAATAAATAAGAGACGACAAAAGATGTTCCCAAAAAACGTAGCAACAGGATTGTATTCGAACTGGGACTCCTTCGTCAATGTTGATGATGAAGTGTTGCACTGGGTCAGAAGATCACCCAAGAGAAGGCCGAAAGGGATCGTCCTTAAATCTATAGAGGAGGCATCGTACACTCTAGAAAGAGCGTTCATCAAAGGCGGCAAAGAGTTCCTAATCTCAAAGAGTCTTCATTCAGCTTTAGATTCCATCTTCAAAGATAGAAGAAAAGCCTTGGGGGGGAATGGCTTTCACATGGGAAGGGCCTTATACGAGTTGGGTCTTAAGCCTTTGGTATCTTATCCTTGCAGACCAAGTAAGATCATGGTAGCTTCTCCTGAATTCAATATAGCTTGCAAAGAAGGATTCAAGACACCAAAAGAGGCGATAAGAGGGGGCGATTCTGAGTACGATCATGTAATCTTCGAGTTCAGAAGAAACCCAAGGAGGGGAGTTCTTACAACGGGCAGGCATATATTATCTTGGGATGTAGCATCATCAAATGGAGTCTTCGATTATGATTTTTTAGAAAGAGCTTCAGATTCGAGGTTCACGGATGTGCTGATAATAGGTTACGCCCATCTACTACTGCCAGATTATAAGCATAAGAGTGATGAGATCATAGAGTACCTAGACAACCCAAAAAGACCGAAAGTTCATCTTGAGTTGGGTAGAGGTAGCGAGGAGTCCGTCAGGTATGCGATGAAGAAATTTTCTGATCGTGGTTGCTCTGAGTCGTGGGGGATGAATGAAGATGAGTGTGAGGCTTATCTAGATGCTGAGTCTACAAATCTAAGAGACTTGATAGATGCTACTATAGAAGGTGTCAGAATTTATGGGTTAAGAAGGGTCTGTGTCCATGCTGAAGATTTTGCCTTTTCCATCTCCAGATACGATGTCAAGAAGGAGTTGGAGGCCCTGGAGATGGGGTGCAGAGTTGCTACAGCATCGACTTTTGGGGGCATCAGTGAGAATCTAGATAAGGTGAGATCATTACAGAGATCGAAGGTCGAGACCATCAAAAGAAGAGTAGATGGCTATAACTTATGCTTAATCCCTGCATTTGTGAATGAAGAGCCAAAGATCCTAACTGGACTTGGGGATGCCTTTGCAGGAATACAAGCGGCGGTAGCTTTGAGTTAAGTGGATTTTACTCTAATGGTCCTATCTTTTATTTCATGATCTTTACTTATAAAAATATGCTATCGATATGTATAAATTCATATTAAAACAAATCGAACAAAGGGCTGAAGATGGTTAAAGGAACTACTTCTCGTGGAGGGCGTAGTAAGGGCAAGACCCACATAAGGTGTAGAAGGTGTGGAAGGCATTCATATCATATAAGAAAGAAGAGGTGCGCCTACTGCGGTTATGGTGAAAACTCGAAGATAAGGAAGTACAGTTGGATGCCTTATAGGTAAGTTAATTTAAAATTTAATAGATTCTTCCTTTGAGCCAGCCTTTGTTATTACCAAAAGGTCTGCACCATCTCCGCTAGCTGAATCCCTCTGTATCGCAGATTTTATAGACTTTACTACAAGTTCTTTTGCCGATTCTTCGCTCATATCACGTGAATAGTTAGCCTCGATGACTCCGATAGCGATTTCTGCACCCGAACCTACACATGAATATTCATCAGGGATTACTGAACCCAAGGGATCGAGCACGAAAATGGATGGTTTCTCATCGACCCCACCTACTATCACTTGGGTAATCAAGGGAAAATACCTTCTACTAAAAAGAAGGGCAGACATCAGCTTGGCTACGGAATTTGAAGGGATGGACCTCCTTAGTTCTAGCTCCCTTATCTTTACAAGGGCGGAGATTTCCCTTATTAAAACCTGCATATCTACTACCATTCCTGCACAAGCAGCCCCTACCATATCACTTATCTTAAAGACCTTTTTACCTGCTCTGCTTACTACGTAAGTACCGTAAGAGATTCTCTTCTCCGCTCCTAGGATTATGCCATCCTTGAAGGTCATTCCTACAGCTGTGGCACCCGGTATAAATTGTGAGGGTATCAAAACACATCACTTTTTATGATTCGATTCATGTTTATTGTACTTATAAGTTTTAAATGCTATTAACGTTTACTATAGCTGTACCATCTGGCATCTTATCAATGTTATACTGGCATTTAGTGAAGATGCTTGCTACGTATAGATTTGTAATAAGATGCTGAGTAACTCTTGAGACCTTAAACTTCGATTCACCTTTAGCAAATGGCAGGAATGGCACTAGCATATCCCCTAGATGTCTGTCTATGGGTGCATTAGAGACATATTCTTCTGAGAAGAGCTGAGCCGCTTCTCTTCCAACTTCCTCTGAGGGTTTTCCCTTTTCACCTATAGCATCCGCGCCTATAAAGGGGCCTTTTTCATCAATAGAATAAATAAGAACTGATGATCCTGGGGATATAGAGTCTTCTACTCTAGTTTCGAAGATTCTTGGCTTTATTCCTTGATCGAAGAGGTAATTCCTGGTAGCTTTCATCTGCCTTTCAGCTATACTTTTAGGTAATTTGGAGCAGATGCTTATGATGGAAGGTAATGGATTCTTTGAAGAAACAAGGTTCAAGGGTCTCAACTCCTTTGACGGTCTTATCTTCACATTCACTATCCCGCCACCTACCGGGTAGTAGCCCCTTCTCTTAACTTGAAGTTGGGCATCTATTCCCAAGAGCCTATATGCAGGCAATATGACTTGTGTTAAGTAGTTCATAGTAGGGCTCCATCTAACATCCGTCCCGCCAATTATCTCCAATTCTGCACCTATCTTACTAAGACTGACTGAAGGGATCAAAGCTTGAAGCAACAATGTAATGCTACCAGCAGAGCCGATATCAAGCTTTATAGAAGCGGGCTGCATTTTACCAGGATTGAAGCGTATCTTATCAGCGCCGATCTCTAAATTATCAAAAGTGGCGTTACATAGAGAGGCGATAGCTTTTATTGCGCCTATATGCTGAGGCCTTAGGCCTGGGTTCACCCTCTTTGCTCTTATGTTCACTATCTCAACAGGTATTCCCATCACTGCAGATAGAGCTATGCTAGTCCTTAGTATCTGCCCCCCTCCTTCTCCGAAGCTACCGTCTAGAACTATCTTTGCATTTGAAGGTATAATACCACCTCAAAGATTAGCATGTAAAAAGGTAAAGTTCATCCTTTAAGGTTTATTGATAGTTCCTATATCTTTACAGAAAATATTTCATATTAAAAATGACACAAAACCAGAAGTAATTATGCCATAGGTCTTATTTGTAACATTTTCCATTTATCTCGTTATTTCTGGGCGGATTGTGCTCAAAACTCAACTCTTCCGCGGCATTATTATTAACCCCTCTTCAGGATCTCCTAAAGCTAGATAATCACCTTCAAGGTACATCTTCCCTACAAGGGCTGATGTGGTTGCATCCAACTCATGGTCGCTTGTAACCTTCAATATTCCTTTTATACCGATGGTTAAGAGGCTTTTCCTCAACTCAGAGATCCCCTTCTGCTTTCTTGGAATATTAAGGATGTCTTGAGCACCTCCAGGATAGACCTCTATAACTTTTAAGTCTCTATCTTCGAGCATTTTCTTAAGTTTCATGCCCCTCTCAGTCAATCCCCTCATAGGACCTAATGTAAGCGGGAAGAACTTTATCTTCATCTTTATAAGATCTTTATCACATTGCCTAAGATGACCTTTAGTTCTACATCGACAGGTATCTTTTAGGCAACATCTACCAAAAGGAAGACTCAAAGGCGCATCGATCGCTATGACATCTGGCTTTATTTTGATTATGCTTTCTATTATCTCATTATCACTTCTTAAAGTGAAGGCTTTGGCCTTTAATTTTCCATCAAGGATGCAGACGCCGCTATCTCTTTTTTCAACTCCAGCAAGGTCTATCCCAATAACTTTCATATGATTAACAGATTTCTTGATAGATTAATAGCTTTGTTGTGATATCAATCAATATGGATTATCATTTTTTGATATATTGATTATCCTCTCAACCCCGCCTATCTGTTTTATAAATTGGGCCACACTTCTGGGTACCAGTTCTTCCCAATCTCCGCGCGATAACATCCTCTTCCTGATCTCCGTTGCCGATAATGTCTCCCTTTTATAGAAGGGTATAGACTCGACTTTAAACCCTGCTTCTGTAAAAAGGTGGCGTGTCAAAGGCTCGTTTGAAAAGGTTATCTCGAACTTTGGAGAATATGATATAACATGAGACACCCAAGTCGAGTGCATCTCAACATCTGGTACGGGCAAAATTATGTAATGATGAGGTTCTATGTTTGACTCATTGAGGGCAAGTCGGATCATCATAATTCTCTCTCCAGCAGTGAAAGGGTTGTCCAAAGTATGACTGCACTGAGAGCTCCCAACTAAGATTATAAGTTCTTCAACCTTATCTAACAGATTCTTTACTGCTCTTAGATGGCCTTTATGGAATGGCTGAAAACGCCCAATGAAGAGACCTCGCTTGATCAATTCTCCCCCATCACATCAAATCATAGATAGTATAATTCTTTACGATCATCAAAACTTAAATAAACATGGTATTCTCTCTCATCAAGTTTGAGGATGGCTGAATTGGAGGAGTCTAGACAGCTCATAATGCTTCCTGGTCCGACCAACGTCCCCCCTAAGGTTATGAGAGCGATGATCAAGCCCATGATCAACCATAGAGGTCCTGAGTTTCGAGAGCTGTATGAGGGTATTTTAGGGAATGCGAAGTATGTCTTTCAAACTAAAGGTGACGTAGTTGTCCTTACCTCTTCGGGGACTGGGGGTGTAGAATGTGCCGTGACCAACGTAATCCAAGGTGCAAGGAAGATAATCGTACCAGTTGGTGGCATCTTCGGTCAGAGATTGAGGGAAACGATTGCTGTAATGGGGGGAGAGCCCATAGAAATTCCTGTTGATTGGAAGAGGGCGGTTACGATGGACATGATAGAGAATGTTATAAAGAAAGAGAAAGATGCAAAGGCAGTTGCCGTCATATACAATGAGACATCGACAGGCTCTACGATAAAATGTATGAGAGAGATTGGAGAATTTTGTAATGAGCATGATCTGTTATTTATTGTAGATGCGATATCAATCCTTGGAGGGGATAGTCTGCCTGTCGATGATTGGCATGTTGATATCTGTATTGCTGGTAGTCAGAAATGCCTTATGAGTCCGCCCGGGCTGGCTATACTTTCCATCAGTGATAAGGCATGGTCAACCATAGAAAAAGCCGAAAATATTTTTTACTTCAACCTGAAATCTTACCGCAAGTACAAAGAAGAGGGGCAGACCCCTTTTACTCCAGCCATACCACTTTACTATGCTCTTGATGAAGCATTGAAGATGATAAGAGAAGAGGGACTCGAAAATGTGTTCTTTAGGCATAAAGTTTGTGCTAAAGCGTTTTACAGAGCTGTAGAGGAGATGGAGCTCGTACCTTTCACCGAAGAGGAGTTCAGATCCAATACTGTGATAGCGATAAACAACCCTCCCAAGGTTAGTGATGTATCACTCAGAGAGATATTAAGAAGAAAGTATAAGGTGGTCATTGCTGGAGGTCAGGGTAAGCTCAAAGGCAGTATATTCAGAATAGGTACAATGGGCAAGATAAGTCGAGCCGAGGTCATGCAAACGATAGGTGCCCTTAATATGACATTTAGAGATCTTGGTTATGAATCGAAGTTTGATGGTAGTATATCGGCGGCAAAAGAGGTTTTCGAAAAAGAGACAATATAATTTTCATATTTCCATTTAGAACACAAAAGGATTTCTTGGAGTATAGAATTTATCATAGCATAAGACCAAAGAAAAGAAAGACGCACTTACCATAGTCAAGTTTGGTGACGAGGTTTCGAACATCAATCTATTGGTATAAGGAATGGAGAGCTTTTGCCCTTAATTCAAGACAAAAGTATTTTTATCCTTCCCTTTTTTAGCCTCTCTAGGTCATCGTTATGCCATTAGATGCAGGTACGTTAGTATACATCAATTATACGGCCAAGATAAAGGATGTTGAAAAGGTGATAGAAGTAACTGTTGAGGATGAGGCAAAAAAACTTGGAGTGCATGACCCAGCCCAAAGGTATGAGCCAAGGCTGGTTGCCATAGGCGAAGGATGGGTCCTCAAGGGTTTAGATGAGGCATTAATGACAGCAGATGTTGGGGAAAAGATAAGCGTAGAGGTAGCTCCTGAGAAGGGTTTTGGTCAGAGAGACCCTAGCAAAGTAAATATGATCGCATTAAGGAAGTTCGGGAAAAAGGCTTCAGAACTCCGTATTGGGGACGAAATTGAGATTGATAATAAGATAGGCATCGTAAGATTCGTTGGGTCAGGGAGGGCTCAGATCGACTTCAACCATAGGCTTGCTGGAAAGACCTTGCTCTATGAGGTAGAAGTGGTAAAGAAGCTTGAGACAGACAGAGAAAAGATTGTTGCATTGATAAAACGTAGAATATTTATAGAAGAAGAGAAGATTGATTTCACCATAGAAGACGATAATATAAAAATTCAGCTACCCAGAGATCTATACCTTGTGGAGGGCATCCAGATAATCAAGAGAGCTATCTCAAACGATCTCTTTAAGTTCATCAAGGTTATAAGTAAAGTATATTTCATTGAGCTCTATGAATCAAAAAAACCCTTTGAACAGACCGAGCCAGAAGAAGAAAAGACTACCCAAGAAGAATGATGATTTAATTCGGCATTTTTTAGATCAGATAACTCCAACAGAAGTTGCTTGTTTGATTGCTGATTCACGATCCAATTTCAACTTGTGAAGAATGGTATACCTCATTGGTCTGATACGAGGCGCAAACAGAATAGCATCAACGATTGCATTAGGATCTATGCCTAATTCGTAAGCATTTGTTGGGGCGTAAACGTCCTTCAAAGAAGCGGCGATTTCCTCCCATCCTAAATCGTAGAGCTTTGCCATGATTATGGTTCCCATCCCACACTTTTCACCGTGAAGGCCAACTCCCGGAGCCAGGATATCTAGTGCATGACTGAAAAGATGCTCAGATCCGCTACAGGGGCGGCTACTCCCAGCTATACAGGCTGCAACCCCTGCGCTTATCAAGGCTTCGACAACATCCCTTACACTATCTCTACTCCCCTCACCTATCTTTTTAGATTCTTCGATGATCAGATTGGCGCTTAAGCGAGCCAAGTTTGCGGCATACTTCCCGAAGTACTCCCCCATCTCCTCTTTAGCAAGCTCCCAGTCCTTCACAGCCGTTATTTTAGCTATCAGATCGCCACAACCACTTGCAAGAAGTCTTTTTGGGGCATTGGCTATTAGAGTTATATCGGCCAGAATTCCAACAGGAGGTTTAGCAACCAAAGAATAGGGTGCATCGAGCCCTTTTATAGATGCGAAGGGGCTAGACATTCCATCATGTGAAGCGCTCGTCGGGACACTGATAAAAGGTAAATTTATTTTGTAAGCACTAAGCTTTGCTACATCCACCGATTTACCGCCACCGAGACCTATCAGAACATGAACATTTTGGTTTTGAGCTATATCTATCACTCGTTTTACTTGCTCCATTGTAGCAGAATCAACCAAACACCAAGATACTTCGGTTGATGAAAGTAATTCATCTATATTCTCTCCGATCATTCTTTTTACGTGGGCTCCTGAGACTATGAGAACTTTATGCCCAAAGCCCAGATCATGTATGAAGTCTCCTAATTCTTGTATCACGTCGTATCCAACTAAAATTTTCCTAGGCAATTCCATTAAATGGTGTCTCAAGATGGGGTTCAAGATTGTGTAGGAAAACTTATTTAATGGAACCTTTTATTATTTATGTAGCACTTCTACGATCAGATAAAGGTGGTTTATATTGGATTCTAGACTTACTGATTCACTAGTACACCATGGGACTACAACTGTAGGATTGGTTTGTGTGGATGGGGTTGTATTTTCGACTGATACAAGGGTTACCATGGCAATGTTTGTAGCCCATAGAAAAGGGAAGAAGATTTACAAGATCGATGATCATTTAGGGATGACCGTTGCCGGAACAGTTGCAGATGCTCAAAATGTTGTGGATACCCTCAGATATTATGCAAATATATATAAGTTAGAAAGAAAGGCGCCTATCCCTGTCAAGGCAACTGCCAGGTTGGCTTCCAATGTTTTCTTCTTAGCCAGATTATTTCCATATATAACAAACGTGTTAATTGGAGGTTATGATAACATAGGCGCGAGTATCTTCAATGTAAACCTCTTTGGCTCTCTTACAGAAGAAAATTACGTCTCAACGGGGAGTGGCTCTCCTATAGCTTATGGTATACTGGAAAGTGAATACCGTAATGATATTACAATTGATGAAGGGATGGGGATAGCAGTCAAGGCGGTAACTTCAGCTATGAGGAGAGATGCTATGAGTGGAGACAATTTCGATGTAGTGATAGTTAATAAAGATGGTTATAAAGAATTTTCTGAAAAGGAAAAGAAGGAGGTTCTTGTAAAAGTTTTCGGTTGAATCTATTTTGTCACAAAAACAGAATATGACTCCAAACCTTGAAGTAATGAGTACGATCTTGCAGAACATTCCTGCTGAAGCCGAAGTAACTAGAATAGAGTATGAAGGGCCAAGGATAGCTCTTTATACTAAGAGACCAGAATTTTTGTTTTTAAACAGTCAAATAATTTCCGATCTAGTTAACACGATAAAAAAAAGGGTTGTAATAAGAACTGATAAATTTATTCGAAAGACTGAAGCTGAAACCAAAGAGATGATTATGAATATCCTTCCTAAAGAAAGCGAGGTTACCAATATCTTCTTCGATGATACCTTAGGTGAGTTGATTCTTGAAGTTAAAAAACCTGGACCATTGAACTTAAGAAGTGGGACGAGTTTAATAGATCTAGCTTGTAAGACTGGTTGGAAGGTCAAGATACGTAGGACGCCTCCTATAGCTTCATCTAGTCTTCAAAGCATTTATCATGCCTTAAAGACCGCACAAGAGTCTCGTGAAAGGTTTTTCAAAGAAACAGGGGAAAGGATTTTTAGATCAAGATTGAGCTCTGATGTCGAGGTCAGCCTTTCAACATTGGGTGCTTTTAGAGAGGTAGGCAGGTCTGCACTTCTTATAGAAACGAAAGAGAGCAAGATACTTCTTGATTGTGGTATAAATCCAGGCGCAAAGAACCCATGGGATGCCTACCCACGCCTTGATTGGGCGAATATATATCTAGATGATCTAGATTGCGTCATAATAAGTCATGCTCATCTAGATCATAGTGGTTTCCTACCTACACTTTACAAATATGGGTATGATGGACCAGTCTACTGTACTGAACCTACTCTGCCTTTGATGACCTTATTACAAATGGATTATGTAAAGGTCGCTTCTAGGGAAGGAAGTAAAAGATTATATGACATAAGGGATGTCCGTGAAGTAATTAGACACTGCATCACATTACCTTATGGGTTGGTTACAGATATCTCACCCGATGTTAAACTTGTTCTTAACAATGCAGGTCATATTTTGGGCTCATCGATGGTACATCTACATATAGGTGAAGGAGCTCATAATGTAGTTTACAGTGGAGACTTCAAGTTTGGGAGGACGAGATTACTGGAGAGCGCTGTCAGGGATTACCCAAGGGTCGAGACTTTGATTATAGAGAGCACATATGGTGCCAAGGAAGACATAATGCCAGCTAGAAGGGAAGTAGAATCAAGTTTTGTTAACACAATCAATGAAACTTTGTCAAAAAAAGGGAAAGTTCTCATACCAGTACCTGCGGTTGGAAGGGCACAAGAGATAATGTTAGTCATTGATGAATATATGAAGCAGGGGAAGCTTATTGAGGCACCTGTATTCATAGAGGGTATGATATCGGAGGCTACAGCGATACATGTAACTTGTTTAGAATACTTAGCTCGTGATCTTAGGAAGAAGATTTTTGAGACAGATTTAAATCCCTTTTTCACAGAATACTTTACTAATATAGAACATACCAACAGAGAAGAAGCGTTACAGGAAGGCGCAGCGATAATTATGGCCACCTCGGGTATGCTAGAAGGTGGACCAGTGTTAGAATATTTTGGGAGGCTTGCACCTATAGAGAAGAATAAGATCTTATTCGTTTCTTATCAGATTCACGGAACTTTGGGAAGAAGAATATTAGACGGAGCAAAGCAGGTAAGCATCATAGGAGATAATGGCAAGATCAAGATAGTAGATATTAATTGTCAAACTGTACGGGTAGAAGGCTTTAGTGGCCATAGTGATTATAATCAAATTATTAAATTCGTAAGCAAATTAAGACCAAAGTTACAAAGGGTGATAGTTAACCATGGTGAAAGGAGAAAAACAGAAAATGTAGCGAATATGATTAATAAGATCTTTAAGATTTCAGCGATCCAGCCATCTATTCAGGAAGCTATCAAGTTATATTAAATTTTAGATCGAACCTCGCCATATTTTTACGCCTGGAGGGGTTATCACTATTCTCTCCTCACCCAACCTTGCTATATCACCTCCAATTGAAACTGAAAATTCGTAAAGTTCCTCGACGGCACTCTTGAGCTCTTCTACATCCTTCTGTGCAAGATGTGTGATCTTCAATATAAGTATCATTTTTTTATTTATATTACTTTTTATTTTAGGTATCTCTTCCAAGGATTTTAATGGGAAAGCTTTCAAATAGATTGGCTCTCCAATCTCTCTTTCAGGATCATTTTCTGTAATGCCTTGAACCAATTTAAATATCTTGTACACATTGTATTATTTATTAGTTTAGATTTTTGTGAATTTATATAATTATTACAATAATAATTATATAATCGATGATTTATGGGCTTCCCAGAACCTATCCCCTATGTAATGGTTATTTTTCACCACAACGCCTTTGCTCATCTTTTCAATATCCGATTTATCAACAAATGCTATGCCAACAGCTATAAACTTCTTATATCTGCTTTCTTGGACAACCACTATATCGCTCTTCCTGAAACTTTCTGATTCGATTACACCGGGACGCATTATATCTGCTCCATTACAGATATGGGGTACTGCACCTGGATCGACTACTATACTGGGAAAATTTCTGAGAGTCTCAGTGTTCTTCAAGTAGGGTAGTAATAGATTGTCAAGCTTGATAATACCAAGATTGGGGAGTAGAAGGAGATTTTTACGTACATCTATTTCAATAACTTTTACTTGAGTAAACTTTGCGAAGTCTGGAATCACAGGCCATGTCTTAGCTATATCATTAATGATAGTCCGTGTATCTCTCTTTGATAGAGTATAAATCCTCATATATTGAATTGAATAAAAGGTTGAATATGAGTCTTTATTCCAAAGAGTTAACTTAAATAATGGGCGTTAAGGTAGTTTATTCGTAGGCGATAATATGTGGCAATAGATATGGCAGTTAAAGTACTTGACGAGAGTGTTGGTAAAATTGTACTGATAAAATTGAGGGGCGGGAAGGTTATTCGAGGGGTACTTCAAGGATTTGATCAACATATGAATTTGCTTCTAGAAAATTCTGAAGAAATTAGAGAAGAAGAGGAGATTCGTAAGTTGGGTATGATAATCGTTAGAGGAGATAATGTTGTTATAATTTCGCCTCCGCCTAAGTAAATTAAAAATTAATAAAGAGTAATCTTTTAACCTAAAAGAGTCTTTATAATCAGGATGCAACTAAAGATAGCTAAGGCGATTGTTGAAGCGCTTGCTAGTGGGTACCAGTTAGACTCTGAAGCTTTTGAATTCCTCTTACAATTTAATGAAAGAGTTAATGCAGTAGAATTAGTTATGAAAGCGGTTCAGATTAAGTATTATAATAATGATAAACAGACTGTTCTCACCAAACAAGATATTGAAAAGGCACTCCCACCCAATCTTAAAGAGACTAATTCAGCTCATAAGGAAGTAAAACCGATAGTAATAGAACACATCGAATCAGAGTACAAGATAATCAAGGATCCAACGGATAATATCTTTCCTATTGAAGGGTTAAAGGGATTCCAAAGTCTTTTCATAAATCGTTTTGAAAAGTTGATGAAGATTGTGAAGGAGAGACCAGATTCTTATCAGATCAGGCAGATATCAACTCTGAAAAAGGAAGCATCTAACAGTTCTCAAAAGATTGCAGGGCTTGTTATGAATAAAAAGATTGGGCGGGCGTATGTGGAACTTGCTATAGATGATATGAGTGATAGGATCAGAACCTTAGCTTTAAATGAAGCAGTGAAAAAAAATGCGATTAAAGTCTGTCTTGATCAATTGGCAATTATAGATTTGCAGTTTAGTAAAAGAGGGACGGCGATAGTAAAAGATGTCTACTCACCTGATATACCTGAACACTTGCCCAATAGGTCAAAACAGGAGGTCTACGCTGTCTTTACTTCGGATACACATATAGGAAGTAATACTTTTCTCTTTGATGCTTTCAATAGATTCATCCTCTGGCTCAACGGGAAATTTGGTGATGATTCGATTATAAGAAAAGTGAAATATCTGATAATAGGGGGGGATTTAGTTGATGGTGTTGGTATATATCCTAACCAAGAAAAGGAGCTTCAAGAAGTTGATATTCATGAGCAATATAAGAAGTTAATTCAACTTATAGAACAGGTCCCAAAACACATTAAAATATTCATAATACCGGGTAATCATGATCCAGTAAGGCAAGCATTACCACAACCGGTTATCCCTGAGAAGTATGCTGATCAACTCTATCATATGGAAAATGTAATAATGCTTGGAAATCCAATTCATTTAAATTTACATGGTGTAAATATACTCGTTTGTCATGGTAGAAGTTTGGATGATATAGTCGCAACAACACCTGGACTTACTTTCTCAAAGCCTGCATCAGCTATGAAGGTCCTCCTTAAAGCCAGACATCTTGCACCCATATATGGGGGAAGGACACCTATAGCTCCAGAGAAGGAGGATCATTTAGTGATAGAAGAAGTGCCGGATATCTTTCACACAGGGCATGTACATACTGTAGATATTGATACTTATCGGGGCACTCTTATGATCAATTCTGGGACATGGCAAGGACAGACATCTTATCAAATGAATATGGGGCTCACACCTACACCTGGTATAGTGCCCATAGTCAACTTGGCAACTCTTGAAGTAACTTTAAAGAATTTCGTTATGATAAAATGATTTTTATTCTATTTATAAGATAGAATTCATAATAAGATCTTCTGAAAATACTTCTCTTACAAGTTGTAATTGGATTAGTGGGTTGATTTGCTTAGTTCGTCCATAACGGCCTTTACTGATTATTTTGGCAACTATTAGACCTAGTAGGTCAAGTTCACTGATGAGCATTGTAACTCGTCTTGGGGTAAGTTCATCTACATTGATCTTTTGGCATAATTTAGAATAATATTCATAAACTTCACCTGTAGAGTGGACTCCTTCTGAAGATGTAATGGTCCATAATAATAGTTTGGCATGAAGAGGTAGAGATTTAAGAACTTCTACTATGCGGTCTTGTTCGATCTTCTGAACAGCAATCCTAACATGTCTCTCCTCAACTTTCGTGGCACACTCCCTCTCTGCAACTTCACCAGATACCCTTAAAAGATCTAGGGCTCTTCGAGCGTCACCATGTTCAGAACCTGCTAAAGCGGCGCATAAATTTATCGATGCTTCCGTTACAATGTTGTCGAAAAAAGCGATCTTAGCTCGGTCAGAAAGTATAGCTCTCAACTCCTCTGCTGTATAAGGTGAAAAGATTATCTCTTCTTCACTTAAACTACTTAATACTCTTGGATTAAGAAACTCTTTGAAGTTTAAATCATTAGATATACCTATTATAGCCACATAGCCTTTAGGGAGTTGCTCATTTACACGAGTAAGTTCATAAAGCAAGTCATCGCTATATTTTTTTATTAAAAAGTCAATTTCGTCCATCACCAATACAACCGTTAAGGTGGATGATTCTATCTCAGATGTTATACGTCTAAATACCTCATTAAGTGCTAAGCCAGTAAAAGGAACTGATAATCCTATTGATTGAGCCATATCGAAAAGAACTCTATACTCTGTACCAGCCACCCTTGTATTTGTATAAGCAAATTTAATCTTCAAATTTGGAGTTAAAGCTTTTTCTTCTAATCTTTGAAGGACGTATTTAGCGACTGCTGTTTTACCCGTTCCAGGTTTACCATAAATAAAAAGGTTTGAGCATTTCGACTTATGTAAAAGAGGAGCTAGAGCCTCACCCATGGCTACGATTTGCTTCTCACGGAAAGGTAATTTTAATGGTATGTAGTCCGACCTTAAAACATTTCGATCTTTATATAAAGATTGAATAGATAAAGCTTTAGTAAAGATTTCATCTAAAAGGTCTTTAGGTTTGTTATTCACCATTCTTATTAAACTCCTTATTATAAATTAAAGTGAACACACCCATACCCCTCTATTTCTATTGCAGACCGATTTTTAAGATTATTGTTGTTGTTATATAATAAATATTCAGACCGTACTAGATTACTAAATGATTTTTAATTATAAATAAATCAATAATATTTAATCATTAAGTAAATTTTCTTATTCATTTGATCTATAATCAATCTTTTTATTCCATATGAAAAATAGGGGTGAGCGGCTAAATATTACTTTTAATTATATTTCAAATATTTTCATCACCGTTGTAAGTTGGATTGAGCCCTACGATATGACCAACCTATACCAATTCTATTTCGAACCAATACTCCTTTATCCATAAATCTCTGTAAATATGTTGATATAGTACTCAACTTTATAGGCATATTATACTCATCTTCATAAGCTTCTAAAATATCTGTAGAAGTAAAAGATCCAAAGTTGAAGTTCTTTTCAATAAGATTGAAGAGACGACCGAATTGTGTATTAAGCGAAAAAGTAAGTCTTTGATCAACTTCATTCTTTCCTTCTATCAAATCAACCATATTTACAATCTTCAATATTTTATCATGAGAAAGCTTTCCTTCCATAGATATCCTATACCTACCCCCTTCTTCATCATCAAACTCGATCTTAATCTTCCGTCTAACCATGTTCATATTACCATAACATTTATTTTATTATAAAGAAATATGTGTGAACAAGTGAACTTAAGGTAAAATACTTATGACATCTTAATGAGACGTTATATTAACTTAACAGAAGTTCACAATACATTAGAAATATCATTGAAAAAATCAATCTTGAAAGAGCTCCAATAGAAATAAAGGGGTGTCTTTCTCTAAATTAACATATAGATAGAACCAAATTAAACTCTAATGAAGATAAATATTAAAAAAACAACGAATTTTTAGATTTCTTCACAAACTATTCACAATTAAAATTTAATTCTATAGCTTACTAACGTTTCTCTACCAATTCCTTTCCTGTTTCTGTTATGACATAAACATATGGTCTCTTTTCCTCTTCTCTAACTATATAACCTAACTCAAACAACTTTTTCATGAGCCTAGATGTATGCTCTCTTGATTTCTTTATCTTTTGCTGGATTTGCCTTGAAGTTTGAACTTCATTTATTAATAACTCAAGTATGAACTTCTCAGTTGAACTCAATTCGTCTACTTGCTTGACCTCTTTTACTTTCTCTTGTTTCTGAACGGTACTGGACATCATTAATTCATTTTTACTTAAAACTCTTAACAAGTCCTTAACTTCTTCTAAGACTTTCCTAGTATCGGTACCCTCTAGAATTTTAACATCTTCTTCTCTAAATAATATTTTACTTGATTGCTCTAACTTTAGCTCTATAATATCTAACCTTACCTGTTGATCCATTATATTCTGATCCTGCCGGCTGAGCCTATCATTTAATTCTGAAATAATTCCTTTAACAATCTCATCAGCATCTTTTTGTTCTTTGATAATCTTTCTAATTTTTGGCAAGTAATATACTAAAATTATAATTGAGGCTAAAGATGCTATACTAACTATTGTGACTATCATGATATTTTCTAAAACCAAAATATTACAAATATCATATCACATAATCCTAAATAACATTTTCTATTCAATAATATTCATCTACTCTATCATAGTAAAATTAGAATCACTATTGTGATATTATATATCACAAAATAATTTAATTTAAATTAATGATAAATCATGAAATCATCTTTCCCTTCCTGATAACATATCGATCACACTTTCAATAATCCTAGAAATTTTAAATGCACTTTCCTTTGTGATCTCCTTTTTTCTATTCTTTAATAAATTACCTATTTGTATCAATTTGATTGTAGCCCCTTCTTCTAATATGCCCATATATTCTGCTAAAATCAATGTATAAATCGCTTTTTGTAAGTTCTCTTGTGCTTGCTTTAATGTACGAAGGAAGGCTCCCTTACTTACATTCGTTTTATCTCTCATTTCTATCTTCATTTTTAAACTTATTTTTTCACCAGATGTAATACAATCAATTAAGTAAGTATCAAGCTGTACTTTTGTGAAAGCCGATCTTTTGATAAGATACCCAACTATTAGATCCGTCTTTAACTTTGATTCTATCATTACTCTTGATTATTATACAGATTCGTATAATGTTATCGGAAATATAATAACATTCCTTGAACTCTATTTTCTCTATTTTAATGATAATTAAACATTTTTATTTTAAATTTAAACAATTAATTTTAAATATTTTAGGATTATAATTGGTTAATTATACTAATTGGAAAACCAAATTAATTTATTTACCAATTACTATACTATATCAAGGTGTTATCATTGGGAAGAAGAAGACGTCGCGTAATAAAAGTCGTGAAGAAGGCTCTCCCTAAAGTTTACAGTTGTCCACAATGTGGAACTATATCTATAAAAATTTCTGTAAAAAAGGAAAATATAGCAAAGATAGCCTGTGGAAATTGTGGTTTGAGCTATGAATATGAGTTAAATACAAACAAAGCACCCATAGATATCTATAATGATTTTGTCGACAAATTCCTGTCTGGAAGGTTGAATCTAAATGATGGGAAAGATTGAGAGGTACATTAGAGAGGAAATTTCTAAAGATGGCACAGTATCCTTCGCCCTCATTGATTCAGAAGATATATCTTACGAAAAGATATCCGAAATAGCTTTGAATGCTGAAAGATGTGGCGTAAAAAGCATTCTTGTGGGCGGCTCAACAGCTATAGATCCTTTTGAATTAGATAGCGTTGTCAAGGTGATAAAACGAAAGGTTAGAGTCCCTGTGATATTATTCCCAGGCAATGTGACAGGTATATCTCCAAATGCTGATGCAATTCTTTTCAGTTCCTTATTGAACTCTGACAACCCATACTTTATCACCGAAGCTCAAGCTTTGGGTGCATTTTCAATCAAGAAATATGGATTAGAAGCTATTCCAATGGGTTATATTGTGATAGGTGAAGGTGGAACTATAGGCTTCATAGGGCGTGCTAGAGGAATCCCCCCCGAAAAACCAAGTTTAGTAGCTATGTATACTCTTGCAGCAAAGTATATGGGGATGAGGTTTGTGTACTTAGAGGCTGGATCTGGTGTGACATCACATATCTCTTCTTCTATAATCACTAAAGTTCGTGATATTTTTGATGGTATATTAATTGTGGGTGGTGGTATCCGAAGACTTGAAGATGCTAAAAAACTTGCTAAAGCCGGTGCTGATATTCTTGTAATAGGAACCTTGTTAGAAACCGAAGAATTCGTACCTAAACTTAAAGAGATCGTCGAGGGGATAAAGAACCTCAGGTGATCGCACTGACCTCATTTGAACGTTTTTTTACAAGTTTAAAATATTGGTTAGATACTACAAAGGCTTATGATAGATGGCCTGATTTTGAAGCATCTTTTGATTCTAAAGAGTATCTATTTATGGAATTGAAGGGTGAAAAGGCGCTTTTACTTAACTGTGGAGACTGTGATGGTCCTTCTGATGTTTTTCACCCAATATGTGAGAAATGCATCGAATTTAGAAAAAAACTCGCAGAACGTGAAACCAAATCTGGGCCTAATATTTGGCGCCATCTTATTCTCGCTCGAATCTATACTAAGACCAATCGTATAAATAATCTTTAATTAAATTGTAATCACATAATATATCATGATTAAATTTCATCACAGTCTAATATTTTTGTGATACATTATATATCACATCTTTCTAACTCTTTAAAAATTATGGATATGTTTTTACATAAAAAACCAATTAAAACTTTTATCTTTCTATCAAATAATAAATCTGTACCATGATCGATGAAATTCTTGGACGGATAAAGACATTCGCACCATTCCCTGAGCAATACCTCAGCTACTATGAGACGCTTTTTCAGCAACTAAAATCACAATATGACATCTCATCAAATGCTCGAAGTAAAGGCATAGATCCCAAATTGGACGTGGAACCCAAACTATCCTTTGATTTAGCAGACCGCATAGAGAATCTAATAAAGATTCCTGGACTTGCTAAACGGCTTAGAGAACTCCTTTTAACTTGTAGTAAGGAAGATGTAGCTTTACATCTTGCAGAAGAGGTTGCTCTTGGTAAATTCGAATTTTTTGAAAAGGAGAAAGCGTTAGAACTTGGTATCCGTATCGGTCTTGCTGTAATGACAGATGGTATTACGGTAGCCCCAATTCAAGGTATCTCTTCTGTAAAGATCAAAAGGAACGATGATGATACGAATTATGCTGCAATATATTTTGCTGGTCCAATTCGTTCTGCAGGTGGTACCGAGGCTGCCTTTACCCTCACAATAGCAGATCACATTCGTAAAGTTTTGGGTCTTGATAAATATAGACCAAACGCTTGGGGCTCCGATGAAGTAGGTCGTTTTTTAGAAGAACTTAGAATCTATGAGCGTGAAGTGGGCAATTTTCAGTTTAGAGTTTCTGATGATGACATAAGATACACTCTTTTACACCTCCCTGTAGAGATAGATGGCGTCGAAACGAATCCAGTTGAAGTTGTGATTCATAGAGGCTTGAAGAGAATTTCAACAGATCGTGTTAGGGGTGGCGCTTTAAGGGTATTGAACGACGGTGTAATCGGCAGATCGAGAAAGTTACTGAAGTTGGTAAGAGATCTATCAATCTCTGATTGGGACTGGCTCTCCGAGCTTAGAGGTGGACAACAGCAAAGCTCAGAGGAGTACGATACATCGAGTACACATTTTGGAGAAGTTATTTCAGGAAGACCAGTCTTGTCATTCCCAAGGAGATTAGGCGGTTTCCGATTAAGGTATGGAAGATGTTACAATACAGGTCTGTCCATAGTAGGAATTCATCCTGCCGTTGCCGTAACACTTGACTATCCCTTTGTTGTCGGCACACAGGTCAAGTTGGATATACCAAGCAAGGCTGCTACTGTAGCCTTCAACGATACAATAGAACCACCTATCGTCAAATTAATAGACGAGTCTGTAGTTAAGATCGAGAACATCGATCATGCTATAAAGATTCATGATAAAATTGATAGAATCCTTCATTTGGGAGATATTTTAGTGAGCTTTGGGGACTTTCTTGAAAATAATGTAAGACTCGTTCCATCTGGATATGTTGAAGAATGGTGGGTACAAGATTTATTGGAAGTGATTAAAGAGAGACACTCTTCGATCAATGAATGTGCAAAGTTTATTGGGATGGACATCGGCCGCCTAAAAGAAATAATAAAAGACCCCATACGTAATTTTCCCAACGCTTTTGAAGCCTTCGAATTCGGCAAAAAATTGGGCACCCCTCTTCACCCTCACCATCTATTCTATTGGGATTTAGCATCATCATCTGAGATAATTACATTAAGACAAAACCTAAGCTTATCATCTGATAAGGCTCCATTTATTATAACTGCACCGAAAAAGCTAGAGATAAAAAAGATCTTAGAGAAGATAGGAATTCCACATCGGATAGTTGATAATGAATTGATCATAAACGGTGAGCCCGCCTACTCTTTAATGAAGACTTTGAATTTACAGTCTGAACTTAGCCTCGTTAAAGATTGGAAGGATATCACTGAACTACTATCATTGATCGCTCACATACCCATAAAAAGAAAATCGTCTATCTTTGTAGGTCTACGTATCGGTCGTCCTGAGAAGGCTATGCCAAGGAAGATGAGGCCCCCAGTTCACACTCTCTTTCCAGTAGGTATAAAAGGTGGTTCAAAGAGGGATCTGCTTTATGCGGCAAAGGACCGCATGGTGAATGTAGAGCTTACAAACTTGATCTGCACTAGCTGCGGGTCCTCTTCTGTCCATATAAAATGCAGTAAGTGTTTTGGGGATACTGAAATTGTGAAGAAATGTCCACGTTGTAGTAGAGTTGTAGAGAGCAATCGATGTCCAACATGTAAAGTTAGAGCTCTATCTTACTCAAAGGTTGACCTTCCTATCAAGGAAGCATTAGATGAAGCTCTATCAAAGGTAAAATACCGCCCCAAACCTCCTCTCAAAGGTGTTAAATCTCTGATAAATGATTTGCGTATCCCAGAACCATTGGACAAAGGCATCTTACGCCAGAAATACGATCTATCTGTCTATAAAGATGGAACTATAAGGTTCGATGCTACCAATGCCGTACTTACTCATTTCAAAACATCACAAATAAGCACTACAGTTGAGAAACTTAAAGAACTGGGCTATGATAAGGATATGTATGGTAATCCCCTTAACTCAGACGATCAACTTATAGAGATTTTCGTTCAAGATGTGATACTACCTATAGAAGCTGGTCAGTATTTGTTGAGAACATCAAAATTTATTAATGAATTATTGGTGAACTTGTACAAAAGCGAACCATATTACAATGCAAAATCTATCGACGATCTTATAGGCTACCTTATCGTTGGATTGGCCCCCCATACATCTGTAGGCATATTAGGCCGTATTATAGGCTTCACAGAT
>JAKLZD010000143.1 GCA_024256245.1 Candidatus Methylarchaceae archaeon HK01M | reverse complement strand
ACTTCTATGCCTGCTTCTCTTAAACCGTAAGTTATTTCACAAACGGGCTTAGTTACATGACGCCTATCTGGGGACATCGATAAGACGATGACTTCCTTACTTTCTGACTCGGATATCGTCCCACTTTGGGCTAACTCCCCTCCCAAACCTACACCCATCGTTTCCCTACAATCTATTACCTGAGTTTTTCTTCCTACAGACATCTTCTACAGACATTAATGTCATGGATTCTTATAAACCTGAAGAATTATATCGAATTTTTTTAACAATTAAATACTTGCATAAGAAAGAATTCATTGTCATGAAATCTCTACTTTCCTATGATATCAACGAAAAGATCGATCCACATGGTTTAAGAATTAGAATAATTAGAGAATTAAGGAGAATTAAAGCCATCAATATTCAAAGATCGATATGGATTTTACCCGAAATATCTGAAAAACTGAGGAGTTTGCTTTTGGAGGCGGAAAATATTGGTGCAAGGATAATTATTAGCGAATATAAACCAACTAAACTTCATAAGGAGCTTATCACTGGTCTAGTTAAACCTTCTACCTTTAAGGACCACGAGTTTTTAATGAAGATCAGAGAGGCATTCATAAAGGAGAGCTTGATATTAAAAGAGAAAACATATGGGAAATCAATTGAATATAGAATGCCCAGCGAAGCCATAAACATGTTATACGGAGAGGCGGTTGATGTGATAATTCTTCTAACAGATGCAAAGAGTCTAGAGTCTGCTATGTACGTAGGTTATGAAGTATTGGACAACAGTCTCCTTTTAAGAGATTCGACAGCGTTCACTCAAATAGCTAAGATCGAAGATACAAACGAATATATGGCAATCTCTTGGATTCCAATTCCTCCAAAAATTTTGTATATCTTCTCTTCAAGATTAAAGCTCGACATCATTAAAGGGTCTTCCCCTTCTCAAGAACGAATAACAGTTAAAGGCGGATTTGTTTATAGAAGAATCTTTGGAATTTCTCCAGGTGAGGAGATTTATGTAAACGGGATTCCTGTAGCAAAGGCCGATTCTAACACTATAGTTATTGTATCTCGTAAAGGACGGATAGTTGATGTAATGGGTTCTTCGTTGAATTGTGATAAAATCAAGGAATTAGGTAAAATAAGATTGGAGACGGCGATCGTCAAATCGTTCGAAAGTCTCAGCTAAATTCTATTCTGAGCTAATGAAAACACTAAAATTATGGCCTTAAAGTAAATTTTGAGGGGCCAAGATGCATATTCTATTCTGTGGCAAACTGGAAGAACTTTGTAAACTCGCGGGTATGGTGAACAAACCGTCTATATTTTTGCCGATTAACCTACTTTGTAAGGGTCCAATGGGTTTTGCATCGATCTCTCCAATAGTAGGCTTAGATGAAGAAGAGATGGTTAAAATTCTTGATAAACTGTGTGAAGAGGGACTGGTCGAACATGTCGAAAAAGGTCGATTGAAAGTTTATTTTCCTAAATATATTATAAAATTAGAAGAATTTGAAGAATTTGATGAGTTAGCTCACAAAATTGGAGATGAGTTAAGTGAGCGATTGGATAGTTTGATAATCGACAATGATAAAGTGATGGTAAAAGCCTTTGAGGATAAGGGGGGAGAGTACAGCCTAGGAGCTCTGATTGCACAGCTCACTCTGAAAAGTCTAATATACTTCCTTGAGGGGGTCAGAAAAAAATTAAGATTTGAGGCAGAAGATATAGCTGAAATATTAAGTAAGAAAAGATACTAAATTTATAAATTATCGAAGAATTAGATATCGATTCGATATATGAAAAATTCCACAAATATTTCTTCACTAAATAATAGCATAGGCAAGCATCTGATAGAAGTTTGCGGAGCCAAAGTACTGATTTATAAAGGTCGGGTTAAACTTCTATCAGAGCCAAAGGTAAATTATTGTCCCATTTATCATAAAATCTTAGGGTACGAAAAAATCGATCAAGAGAAGGTTAGAGAAATAGTTGAGAGACAGGTTAGAGACGGTCTATATATGGATAAAAGAGAGTTTCCAAATGTATTCTTGATGACTTTTGGAGCATCGGAAATGCTTAGCGTGGCATTAGAATCAAGACTGATAGATTGTTGCGTAATAGTTTGCGAAGGTGCTGGAACGGTAATCGTGAAGAATTCTAAGCTCGTTCGAGGAATAGGTGCGAGGTTAACTGGGATACTTAAAACAAGCCCAATCATTGCAACTATAAATAAACTTCGAAAAGCAGGGGCAGTTGTGATTAGTAACGAAGCACTTATGGATCAGGTCAAAGGGGTAAAAGAAGCTATAAAGTTAGGATATAAGAAAATAGCAGTAACAGTAGCAGGGTTCGAATCTGATAAAATTCCCATTTTAAGAGGTATCGAGGATAAGGAGAAGATTGTACTTTATATTCTATCGATTCATAACGTTATGTTAAAAGGTATCCAACTTCGATATCTGTTGTCCGCAGATTTGGTTTGGGCGTGCTCATCTCGGGTAGTTCGGGAGAAAATAGGTCCAAAAGCTTTGATGCAGGCAGGTGTTTCTATACCAGTATTTGCTCTATCTGAAAAAGGTAAGGAAATTTCCTTGAATTTCCTAATGAAGATGAAATTTCCATTTCTAGTTATGAAGACGGATTTGCCTGAATTAAATACGGAAACTTCCCCTCATCCACTTACTTAATGAATAATACGAATTCTGTATCAAAAAGGGTCTTTTGTAATTACGGTAAATATATACTCTTATTTTATAAGCACTATGTATATATTATGGAGAAATCTTACATAAAAAAGGTAATAGAAATTGAATCCTAAAGAAAGATTTCTTAATGCGATGTTGAGAGAACCTGTGGACTATACACCAGCCGTTTCTGTAACACAACTTGGTATGGTCGAAGCAATGGAGAGTCTCGATGCGAAATGGCCTGAAGCTCACACAGATCCTCAAAAGATGGCTACCTTGGGGGCTTCGCTCTGGGAACTCATCGGAATTGGGAGTATTAGGATACCCTTTTGCTTAACGGTACAAGCTGAAGCTTTAGGCTCGAAAGTAAGGCTAGGCACCATCAACATACAACCACAAATAACCGAGCCCCTTATTACTTCAGCCGATCAGCTCAAGATTCCTGAGGACTTTCTTGAACGTGGGCGCATTCCGGTCGTGTTGGAAGTTATCAAGATTCTGAAGAAAAAGTATGGAGATAAATTACCAATATTGGTGGGGTACGAAGGACCTATGACACTCGCAGGACATCTAGTCTCAACTGAAAAGTTTTTAGTATGGTTGATCAGAAACAGGGATGAAGTAAAAGAGATCTTAGAGAGAGCTACTGAGGCAAATATCTTATATACAGAAGCACTATTCAAAGCAGGAGCAGACGTTGTTGTCCCATGTGATCCAAATGCATCCCCTGATTTGATTCCTCCACCGGACTTCAAGGAGTTTATGGTACCATGTTTTAGGCATCTTACGAGCTCTGTAAAAGGGTACTTCGTGCTTCATATTTGTGGTAAAACGAAAAAGATAATTAAAGATATGGCAGAAACAGGTGTACATGCTTTAAGCATTGAAGATAAAGTTGACATTCGTGAAGCCAAGGAAGATGCTGGAGATAAAGTCAGTATCATAGGTAATGTATCAACCAGTAAGACGATCTTCATGGGAAAACCTGAAGAGGTAAAAGAAGAATCAAAGAAGGCACTTGAGGCAGGAGTAGACCTTTTAGCGCCTAGCTGTGGAATACCACCTATATCTCCACTAAACAATATAAAAGCGATGGTTGATGCTGTTAAGGAGTACTACAACCTACCGAGTTAAGACCCCCATCTTTATTTCTATTTTTAAGGGAGGCTGAATTGTTAGAGAAGTTTCGGGATATATTAGAAGAATGCACTGAATGCAACTTCTGTTTTGAAGAGTGCCCTATAAGCACCGTCATAAAAGATGAGACCTTAGGACCTTTAGGTAAGATAAGCGCTGCAAGAACGCTTTTAAGAGGTGAGGAACTATCCGATGACGAATATAAGAGTGTGTATCTTTGCACGGGATGTAGGAAATGTGAGGTTGTATGCCCCCTTAACCTACCTATACCCGATTTGGTTCAAGCATTAAGATACGAATTGACGAAGGTGAATAAAGATCCAGAAAAGCATAGGGCCATAGCTAAAAGAATAGTGGGATATGGGAATCCTATGGGCCAACCAGCTGAAGCGAGAGACAGACTTGTACCTGAAGGAATGTATGCCACAAAGGGGGTAGACACTATTTATCTAACGGGATGTTGGTCTGGGTACAAATTGCTCGACGTCGCTGAAGCTGCAATTGAGGTCATGACAAGGTCTGGGTTCGAATTCGGCATGTTAGGCTCTAAAGAGAGATGTTGCGGGCTTTTCCTAATAGATAACGGCTATCTGGAAGCCGCTTCTAAAAGAGCAGAAGAAAACGTAAATTTGCTCGAGGAATTAGGTGCAAGTACCGTCGTAGTTTCATGCGCTGCATGTTATGATGTATACAATAAGATGTACCCCAAGTTGTACCGTGAGCTAAAGTTTGAAGTAAAACACATGGTTCAGATACTCAAAGAATTGGTAGATTCAGGTAAGATAAAGTTCAGGAATGAAAATATTGAATCCGTTGTTGCGTATATGGATGCATGTCACATAGGGAGGTGTGCAGGGATATATAAAGACCCTCGCGTGATACTTAAGAGCATGCCAGGGTTAGAATTAAAAGAATTGCCTAATAATAAAGAGTTGGCATCATGTTGTGGCGCACCGGCTGGTGTCAAGCCTTTTGCCCCAGAAATATCTAACAATGTTGGGTTGAACTTGTTGAAAAGCGCCCAAGATGTTTGTGCAAACACACTCGTAGTCTCATGTCCATTCTGTCTATACCATTTACAAGATGTGAAAAATAAATTCAATGTGAAGATAGAGATAAAAGAAATAACACAATTCGTATTAGAACATACAAGATAATTTCAAAAATATAAATACATATCAAATAAGCAAATTTAAATTTTGATCTGCAGCGGGATGTCTAAACCTTGATAAAAATGGATATCAGAAAACTGATAAATGATTTGAGGCGTTATAGAGGTTTAACAAAGAAATCATGCATAAGGATTCTTGCCAATATCTTCACTACCGAATGTAAATACGATGATGCGGGATGGTTCAAGGTAAATAAGGATGAATATATAGTTGTGTCTACCGATGGTATAACCGAAGAACTGGTGAGTGCAGACCCTTGGAGAGCAGGCTTTTATTCAGTACTTGTAAATGTCAACGATATCGTGGCAAAAGGTAGCAGGCCTATCGGTTTTACTGGAGTTGTTGCATCTAATAATCCAGAAACGAGAATTAAAATTACTAAGGGAATTAAGCGAGCAATAGATATCTATGGTTTGATTATCTTGAAAATGCATGCTCATCCCGATGCTACAGTCGACAGTGTAAGTGGGACATCGATAGGTGTGGCTAATGAAATCCTTCCAAGCAGTACAGCTAAAATTAATGAGAAGGTAGTCATCGGTATCGACATCAATGGAGAGTTTGGTACAGGTGGGTGGGTTAAAACATTCGATAGCATTCAAAGGCTGAACAAAGAAGAAGTATTAAAAAGAATAAATGCAATTCCTCAAATTGTAGAAAAAAATCTTGCTACTGCTTCAAGAGATATAAGCGTTCCAGGAATATTGGGATCGATCGTAATGCTCTGTGAATCTAGCCGTCTGGGTGCCGTTGTGAAGATAGAAGATATCCCTAAACCTGCAAATACTAACTTAGAGAGTTGGTTGATGTGCTACCCTTCGTTTGGGTTCATATTAACAACAAATGAGCCAGGAAGATGCATTAAGATTTTTAGAGAAAGTGGATACGAAGCAAATGTAGTTGGCGAAATAACCAAAGAAAAACAGATAAAAATCGAATATCTGGGTGAACAGGATATCTTTTGGAATTTGGAGAAGGAATCGATGTTTGGGACTTAAGGTTTTACTCTAAATATATATCATCGGCACTTAAGATAGAGAGAGACGTCTTCGCCAAATTGCTTGAAATCTCCTCTAAGTTCTTTTTCAATTTATCGACTTTATAAGTAATTTCTTTTATCAAGTTAATTTCTAATTCAGTTTTTTCACGCGGTTTATTCTTAAGATGTGCTTCTAATTCCCCTATCAGTGATTCGCTGGAATTCATTAAAATGTCCACTTCTATTGAAGAATACCTTAAGAGGGCATCCATCGATAGAAGTCTTCTATACTCTTTTAACTTTCTTCTGGCATACTTTATAGTAGCACTTATATCTTCATTCATATATTTAACCAGCGCCACCAAGTCCTCCAAACTCAATCTTTCCTTCCTCTTCGTCCAATCTCTTTATCCATCTCCTTAACTTTTCATCTGTAGTGATAATTTCTTTCTCTTTTCTAAATTTTCTAGACTCTTTGAACTCACTCTCAGAAATTGGTTCAATATAGTTTACATCATAATATAACCCATTATCTAGTTGAGTCCAAGTCTTTCCATCGAACTCTTTAATGTCTATTACTTTGCCAATTGTACCCGTAAGCTTGTATTTGGCAAATTTAACTATCCCTAACATAGTAATCCATAGTGATATTAATAAGAGAACGATATAAAAATTTTTGAGAGAAGATTTAACCATGAATCAAAACTTTTCGAAGTTCAAGCATCTTTTGCTAAACCTTATTAGAAAAATGATAAATAGAAAAAAGGTGGGGATCTTAGATCACGGTTATCGTAATGGCGGTATAATTGAGTCCCTCAAACCAGCTGGAACGTATTCTCTTAATACTCCTTTAGCAAGGCATTGTCTTGGATGTACCCAATCGAATTTAAGGCTTGGATCTGCAAATGCAACTTTAATTATTGGATTGACGCACCAAGCATCTCCTCTAGCTACATGTGCAGCGGCTACTATTCCTGCATATTCGCCTGAGTGCCCTACGTTCATGGCGTAGTTAGGGTAGTTTACCCCCCTTAGCTCGACTGGAAGACCTTCATCACTTCTCCATGACCAGAGGTTCGCTGGTCCCGCTTGATCCTGTGCATCATAACCGTAGAACCCGAGCCTACCCAAAGATTCTTTGTGTAGAAGCATACTTAGGTTCCATGCTCCCATGCCAATCTGTGCAACCCCAGTGGCAATAGCCGCCCCTACTCCTGAAGCTGCTGCTATTACTGAGGCTCTTTGTGATCCTCCAAAGTGAGTTTCCATGAGCGCTGGGAGTTGTTCATATTGTGAGAGTGAGTAATCAGTTGAAAATGTAGCCACATCCTCAATAACTTCCATTGAAGGTTTAGCCTTTGCGAAGCCACCATACTTCTTCTTCACGTAATCTGTTGTAGCATAAACGTAATCGTCTAATATATTGTCTGTATAGACAGCCGACGCATATTGAGTGAACCCAACACCTCCAGACATATAGCTACCGAACCAGTATTGATCGTATATAATGGAGCCGACAGCTAATGTTTCTAAACCACAGATCGCTGGATCATCTGGTTTGACTCTACTTGTCTGGACCGTATCTGCTAAGAATCCAAATGAAAGCCCTCCAGGCTCGTTCGGTCCTCTAGCCCTTCTCCAAGGTGTTAGAGTTGCCATTGGAATAAGTTCCGCATGCTTAGCTGCGTACGCAAATTCAGCTACTGCTGCCTCTCCAGCCATAAGCCTGTATGCCGATATCATCGCCATTGAAATCTGCATGGCAGCCCATCGAGACATCGTTGCTCCATCACAGAGGTGGCCAACTATTGTAGGCATATGTAAGGATTGGTAGGTTCTCTTCCCAATCGCTTTCTTCAACTTTTCAGCTTGATCTTGTGGGAAAAGTTCGTTTATATCTATCAAGTACTTCTTATCGATTCTATCAGCTAATTCATCATCTCCCGTTAATATTTTGACGTAGCAGTCTGAAACTAACCTTGGATCGATTTCAACCATATGTTCCTGTACTACGGCACCTCCAGGAAGCGTGTGATTCAATACCTCAAGATAATGATTTATCGTCTCAGGAGTGACTTCTTTTCCTAACCTTTTGGTTAAAATTGTATGTGCGGCGTCTAGACCAACTATGACGGTTCTTCTAACGTCGTCCCAAACCTGATGCATTGCTGCATTATTGACAAAGTGTATGTCTTCAGGCATTCCATAAGTTTTAGTTCCTGAGATTAGATAGGGCATAATTACTCTTTGACCTAGACCAGCACCAGAACAACCAAAGCTTGGATTATAGAACGATATGCCCCTCTCCTTTGCAATGTTATCTGCTATTTCCTTGTATTCCCTCTTTCTTGGATCTTGTGCCCAACCGCCGAGTGTATAATATGTGGTGTATTTTTCTTCAGGAGATTCTTTAAACTTACGTCTTAGAGCCTTATAAAATAGTTTTTCTCTTTCGGACATTTTATCTCATCTCTTAAAGACTTTTGACTTCCTCCGGGTTGAAACCGCTCCTTGCTCTCAGTTCAAATATTCTGTTAATGAAGCCTAATAGGTCTTTATCATCGGTTATTTTAATGTGGTCTGCTCTAAACTGAACTGTTCTCTTCTTTAACTCCTCTTCAGGTAATGGCTTTCCAACTTCTACATTCTTATCTAATGGGACTCCTATTTGATCTTTAATGTATGTGACGACCCCCTTTTCTTTGTCAAATGCGTACCTTCTTACAGCGTCGAACATCAATCCGTTTTCATCAAGTCTCAACGCATGCCCGTGAACTGTATATCCACGAACTGCTGTACGTGCTGGATCAAATACCTCTGTCTCGATTAACTCTTTAGTCGCTTTCTCTACATCTCTTTCTCTTCCCTCAATCGGGTTTCTTCCAGATAGAACTCCTGCATCCAGCCCTCTATATCTCCAATTTACTGCCCATGTTCTTACATATGGTGCCATAGGTGAAAGATATACCGAATCAGTAAGTTGGACATACCTGACTCTATCTCCAGCTTTTGCCCCAGGTGTTGGCTCTACAAGTTTTCTAATCGGACAGTCAGGCTCTTTCATTTCTTCTAACGGCGGGTGTACTGTGCTATATGCCTCTCCTGGTTTTCTATGTCCTAAAAGAGTAACAATATCCTCGTCGCTTATACTTCTTAACTTCTCCCATGTATATCTCGGATTTATATACTTACTTCTGTTGACAGCGGGTTGAGTTGTACCTGGATAAAATTGAGGTGAATATGTACTCATTTCACCATTAACCCCGTCAAAGAAATGCAGTCATTACCTTATAAATCTTTACTAATTGCACATTTTTTTAAGTAATTATTTTATTTATTGTTATTATTTTATAAAATTAGTAAAGTTTATTTGGTACTAATGACAACTCTTGTGCGGTAGATGTTATGCCAAAATATCCTGATAAATTAGATCTTTATGATGACAAAGGTAATCTAGTCGAAAGGGAAGTACCAGTAGAAGCAAAATCACATTTGTTGAACCCTGAGATAAAGTAAATGTTCAAAATAACAAATAGATGTGACGTAGTTAACTTGGAGGGTTTAGAGAAAGCTTTAGGGGCAGGAGCGGTTGGTGGACAACGTTTCATAATCCCTGGGAGAGAAATCAATCTACCTATACT
>JAKLZD010000106.1 GCA_024256245.1 Candidatus Methylarchaceae archaeon HK01M | reverse complement strand
TATCGGCCAGATAAAGGAGTTGATTATGCCCTAAAGCCTCAAGAACTTCTGGATTATCACATCTTGAGAGAATATTGAGGATTAGGTTATCGAGAGGGTTCAAGCCAGAACCTTCGAAGAAGGGTCTAAAAGTGGTTTCTTTATTCCATTCGATTGCCGTAGATTCGCTTATGAAGTGAGCATCATAATTAGGGTTGTAAAACCTATCGTAGACGAAGACTGGTGATCTTACAGAGGAATCACTTTTGAAGTTCCTTGACTGAAAATATGCCTTAACGAACATCTGTTCCCTTGAGATCACCTTCCTTGCAGCTCTAAAGGCGGCTTCGTTATCCTTGTTCTTAACGATTGTAGTGAAACAGCAGTCATAACTGATGGTTCTCCATGGCACTACAACATCTTCAGAATTTACTGTGCTGAAGATCGTAAGGAAGGCCCGATCGTTCTTTAGGTTTGGAAGATCCGAGGATATGGTCAAGTGCCTATGTTCATGGGCCCAAGGCAGGACTGCCCTAGTGAAATCCGTTGCTGTGGTATCTTTGGTTATTCCTATTACAAGGATATTCTCACGTCTAGCTACTTCTAACAAAGAGTACATCAGGAAAAGACTTACGGTATTTAAGTCGAGTACCGTGAGCCATCTACCCTCGCAAACTTGTAATGAATGCCCGTTCCCTGTGAATATCTTACGGGCTATGCTATCTGATGCCTCTGAGACTCTATTCCAATAATTCTTAACGCCGTCCATGAGTTTTATACAATCTGAATCGCAACGCTCAAAGAGCCTTCCTCCATAACGAGAAGTTTCTTCTACGATCACTTTTATGACCTTGTCAAGTTCTTTGACATCCTTCAGCTCAAGCCGTCTAGCCAACTCCTCTCTAGAAATTTTATTCTCTTTCAGCAGGATTTGTAGTATAGCATGTCTTAGATAGGGTCCACGCTTAGGAATGAAGATTTCTCCAGGGCCTACAGTCGAGGCAAGATAGAGATCGAGAAGGGTGAGATTGCCTACACTCGTTTCGGTGTCTACAAGTTGAGAAGTGCCACGCCTAAGCAGAACCCTGAGGTCCCTCGAGAGATGAGAGAACGTTCCGAAAAGAGGTCTGTCTAAGAAGATGAGTTTGACTCTTCCGCTCTTAGCCGCGTTCAAAGCCAGATAGAGCTCACTCATAGTCATGATTGAGAATGGTATCCTCTCGATGAATTTCTCAAATTCAAGGTCAGTCTCATCCGTATCTGTAAGATTTGATGCATCCTCGACCCATAGAGGGATGGCAGTCGATGCAGATAGTTTCGAATCTCTTTCTAAATGTTCTAATTCGAACTTAAACCTATCACTACTGACTTCAAAGGGGCATCTGTAGCCAGTCACACAGATATAAAAGAGGAGCATCTCGAGCCTTTCATCATAGTCCATAGAACCGTCTATCCCTACAGCTAGGTGTCGACCTTCACCAAAGATTTCGGAAGCGATCTGGTGAACGTTATCCTGACTTAGATGTTTTGACAAGCCTTGTATGTCGTACCTCTTTCTGAGCATAGAGACCCTTGTTTGGAACGAGTTTACAAGGTATGATGTCTGATTTCTAAGATGTTCAGCGACTATATTCGATGAGGCCCTTAAATTCTTTGATGATCTTTCTGACAAGACTTATCGTTTAATATTATTTTGGGCGAAGGATTTAACTATTATACTGTATGCTTAAAGCGATAGATCAGAAATAAAATTTTTAAAGATAAAAGGTTGATCTAAGTTTAGGGCCATATAAATGGGGCTTCCAGTAGCTAAGCAAGGAGATCAAGTAATAGCGACGGATATACACATCGTAATGGTTCCATCACCCAGTGGTCCAATCCCTACATAAGTTCTCGAATAATGATTTGTGATGTTAGCATTTATTTTCTAAAATCTCAAAAGTTCTCAATAAGATTTTTTATTAAAAAATAAAAAATGCTTAATTATCATTCACTTTCAAAAATATGGGTTATCATAAATCTTACCTTGAATATAAAAAGTGAGGATAAAATGAGAATTATCCCTGTTATAGATATAATGGGTGGGGTGGTAGTTCATGCTGAGGGTGGTCGAAGAGAGAAATATCGGCCTCTAAAGAGCCTAATATGTAAGACCTCTGTTCTTATGGATGTAGTTCTGGCCCTTAAGTCGAATTTTAATTTTGATGAGTTTTACATCGCAGATCTGGACAGCATCATGGGATATGGCCAAAACATCAAAATTCTGCGTGAAATCTCTGAATTAAGAAGCATCAAGATCATGATCGATTCAGGCATCAATGATATCTTAAAAGCAGAAGAACTTCTTCAGGTCGGCGTTTCAAAGATCATCATTGGGACAGAGACTCTGACAAGTTTAGAGTTTTTAGAAACAATCCTCGAATTCGCTGGTCACGAGCACGTTGTCGTTTCTATAGACACAAAGAGGGGCAGAATTCTCTCGAAGTGCAAAGGTATAATTGGGCTTAGGCCTGAATTCTTAGCAAAGAAGCTGGAATCGATGGGAATTAGGGAACTTATCGTCCTAGATCTCTCGAAGATAGGTAGCGGATCGGGGGTAGATATCGAGTTGGCAAGAAGAGTTGTAAATTCTGTGAAGATACCCATTACTATAGGAGGAGGTATCAGAGATATAGATGATATACTTCTACTCCAGAAATTTAGCATATCTGGAGTCCTGGTATCTACAGCCCTCCATACTTTAAAGATAACGAAGAAGGATTTTTTGAGATTACAGGCTAGTGTTTAAAGTTACCTGTAGCTGAATACGCCTACTATCAGAAATTATCGATGTTCATCCATAGTATGCGGGTATAGGTGTAGATCTTGGCACGAACCTCTCAGGTATCTGAAAATTCTCCATCGTTATTGTATAATAGTCTTCGAACTTTTCAGACAGTTCGCTCTTCATCGCATCCATCAGATCACTCGGTAGATCAGGCTTGACCCAGTACACCCTTCCATCGATAGACTTGACGGTTTCCCCATCCTTCACTACTATTTCTCCTTCTTTGATAGTGAAGATTGCCTTACTGAAGGCTTTACGTATATTTTTGTAATCCTTTGATGGATCTATCTCTTTAGGGTCTATATCGTATATGGAGACATCTGCATCTGCACCAACTCCAAGATGCCCCTTATCCTTCAATCCGAGGATCTTGGCGCTTGCTGCTCTTGTCGATGTGGCTATCTCGTAAAATGAGTACTCACGATCTATGCTTTCTAAGTTACTCTTTGATCTGGCTCTTTTTGGGATTTTATTTAAAATCCTCTGCCTAGCCTCTTTACTCATCAGCCAAGATATCACTTTGGGATAGTTTATAAAAGGTCCACCGTTAGGATGATCTGTAGTCATGAAGACTCTCCAAGGATCTTTTGAGAATAAAGCCAGTTCCAACCCAATCGTCCACATGATTGCATGAACGGGGCTACTCCTTTTGTAGTGCATTGGTACAATACCCGCACCTGACTCAACCTCTACGTCAGCATTCGTCCATTTATTCTTCGTAAGTCGATGAAGTCGATACTCGAAAGGTCCATCGCCTGTCATAGTTGTAGTATCGGTGAATATAACCTGCCCCAAATCTATAGCGACATGCTTATTGGCATTGACGTACTTCATTATTTCATAGGCACCCGACCTTAGATTTACCCAATCTGATCCACCATACCCATTGAACTGAACGTGAGTCATGTGCATTATAGGCTTATCTTCTTCAGCAAGGTCCTTTACGCAATCCATAGTATCTATCGTAGTCTCATAGTTTCCTGGCGTTCCTAGACCGTTTGCATGGACATGTATGGGATGAGGTAGATTGAGGCGCTTGTTCACTTTGCATAAGCCCCTAATAATATCTCTTGATGTTATCCCAA
>JAKLZD010000145.1 GCA_024256245.1 Candidatus Methylarchaceae archaeon HK01M | reverse complement strand
CCTTCTGCTTCAACCATCCTATAGTGTATTTGAACTCGAACAAAAGATCGTCTGGCACTATCTTCATATTTTCAAGGCACTCTTCAGCAAGTTCTTTCCAAAACTCGTCCCCATAATTTATGAACCATTGATTTTCAAATATCTTTACAATGCATTCTGTTCCACATCTGCAGATGACAGGTCTATTCAGAATCTCGTAGAATGTATCGCCTTTTAGTGATTGGATTAGGTCTTCTTTGACCCTTTCTTTCGCAATAGATACAAGCAACCCTGCATATTCTATAGTGTTGGCCTTCATCCGACCAGAATGGAACTCTCTGCTGTAAACCTCTGCCGTAGCCTCCTCGAGCTTTGGATCGTCTTGGCTCTCAATCCCCATCTTCTCGATAACGTCCAAAGCTGGAAGATCAGAGTATCCTTCGATTTCTATTATTGAGATAGGGATAATAGAATCCAAGAATTCTGAGTCTATATTATATAATGACAGTTTTTCACTTCTCTTTTTAAGGTCTTTTAAGGCTTGATAATCGTAAGGTGCATGGCCAGGGACAGACATGACGACCCCTGTCGCATTCTTTGGATCGACAAAAGATGCAGGCAATATTGGAACCTTTAATCCTGTAAGGGGATTCTCGGCCCACTTCCCTATCAGTTCAGCCCCTCTCACCCCTTCTATCTCTTCAACCTTTCGGTTAAGGTAAAGTATCTTTCTTAAGCATTCTTTACTCGCTATCCAATCTTCACCATCTACTCTGGCCTTGACATATTCGACATCAGGGTTTAGCCAAATATTCGTTACACCAAATACAGTCTCAGGTCTCAAGGTAGCGGCTGGAAGGATATATCCATCAAGGAAGAATTTTATGATTATGAATTCGCCTATCTCAGGCTCTACGTCTCCAATAGTATCATGTTGCCCGACCGGGCTGCCATCTTTGGGGCACCAGCCTACTGGATGGCTACCTTGAACTACGTAGCCTTTTTCATAAAGTTTTTTGAACTGCCATTCAATGAATCGGCTGTATTGTGGATCTATCGTTGTGAACTCCCTGCGCCAATCTATAGAGTAGCCCATCTCCTTCATGCCTTCCTTTATCTCTTCATGAAAGTATCTTGCGATTCTTAACGGATCCTTGAACTCCTTTATCTCATTCATCGGGACTTTGTATATGTTAGTGAAAGTATCTATCAACTCTTTGTCTCCTTCAGCCAACCTCTTTGACATAGCCAATATGGGAGTCCCTGTGTAGTGAAAGGCCATAGGAAGAAGAGCGTTCTTACCGCACATCCTCATGTATCTTGCATGGACGTCTGCAAGAGTGTAAGTCCGACCATGCCCTATGTGTTGTGGCGAGTTAGGGTATGGATAGGCAACTGTCAAAAAGTATTTGTCCTTTTTTAAATCTACATCAGCTTCGAATATATGTGATTCTTCCCATACTCTCCTCCACTTCTCCCTTATCCTAGACCAATCAATTACCAATCCTTTCACCCACTCTTGAATCTTTAGATCATTCCCTCTTGCTAAGTCCTCTTATCATTTCTTTTATGTGTGAATGTAAAGCAGGTTCGACATCTGCAACCTTATCGATGAGAGGCCCTCCACCTCTTCCAAATCTAGCATCTCCTCCTCCTGAACCTCCCATAGTCCGAGAGATCCATCGAGCCAACTCCATAGCCTTCAAACCCTTTTCTTGAACATTTTTGCCACAGAATACTATCACCTTTGCGACCTTGACTTCTATCACTATAGCGCAGTAGATAATGGATGGATTTTGCTTTATAATCTGCTCACCCAACATTATATGAAATTCTTCACTCAGATCACGATCCAATTCAAAGTAGACCTCAACACCAGAGATTTTAACTGCTTTCTCTATGACTCGGGTCCTTGACAGTTCAGAGATCTTTTTCAGCATGATCTTCTGCTTTTTCGCTAAACTCTCACGATCTATCAGAAGTTTGTTTACAGCATCTACGATCTTATCTTGTGGAGCTCCTATGGTTTGAGATATTTCAGATATAACTTCCTCTTGAAGTTGAATGAACTTTATTGCCGGCTCACCTGCAACGAACTCAAGCCTCTCTACACCATCTTGAATACGCTCAACCCTTATCATCTTTATCAATCCTATATCTCCAGTCCTTAAACAGTGAGTCCCACCACATGCTTCTATGTCCCAATCTCCTATTTTTATGACCCGGATCTCATTTCCTGGAACAACGCCTCCCTGATATAGACGAAAACCGTACTTCCTCTCAGCCTCATTTCTTTGAAGATTTAAGACTTCGACAGGCATATTCATGCGTACGACCATATTGGCTTTGTCTTCTATCTCGATCACCTCTTCCCTTGTCAGATGACTGTAATGAGTGATATCCAACCTGCCCTTTTCGATATCTTTTTGTGCACCAGCCTGCCAGACATGCTCTCCTAAGACATGACGGGCGGCGCCGTTGAGAATATGTGCGGCTGTATGGTGAGCCATCAAAGCCCTTCTTCTTTTAGCATCCACTATTCCCCTGACAGTAGCACCTTGAGGCGGCAAAGCTCCATTTGTCTTATGGAGTAATATAGAGCCGACCTTGATCGTATCTATGACCTCAGATCTTTTTCCATTCCATACAATTGAACCACGGTCTCCCGCCTGCCCCCCTCCTTCTGAGTAAAAAGCAGTTCTATCAAGAACTACGAAATTTCCCTCCACCCTTAGAATCTTGGCATCGAACTCAAATAGATTTACATCTTTATAATATAATGCTTCAGTCTCTGGAAGATCAGTAAACCTACTCATGATCCTTTGCTGCTCATCTTGAGGCCTTGCCATCTCAGATTGTGACTTCTTCTTCACTAGGGCGGAGAAAAAATCAGGCGGTATCTCTACTTTCATTTCTATATCTTTTGATATTTCAGATACTTGTTGAGGGTGGAGCCCATGAGACTCATACAACTCTTGCAAGATATCTATAGGCAGCGATGATCTGCCCTTTGACTTTATAGCCTTGAGTTTCTTTCTAGCTCCGCTATACTCCCTCTCTAAAGTCGTCTCATACTTCTTTATTTCAACATCGGCCAATTCATTGATCTCGTCCTTCATGTCTTTTATATGAGGAAATTGAGGTGACCAGCGCGTTATCTGCATCTCAATGATATCGAAGAGCTTACTCTGGGCATCGTATAAAGAGAGCAGTCTATAGGAACGTCGAGCCAACATCCTAGCAAGGTATCCAGCCTTAACGTTTGAGGGGACTACACCTTCTGCAAGCATGAAGACGAGAGCCTTTGTATGGTCGAGGATCGAAGTTACATTCTCAAAGGGTTCTATGGTACTCTTTAATTGTTCCAAATCCATCCCCAACCGCCTCGCTAACAACTCCATATTCCACGTCAACCTAATAGGATCGCTTGCTTTGAAGGCACCCGATAACTTGCCCGCTTCTAAGAGGACTTTATCATCAACCTTGATGCCTACTAGATCCAGAGTCTTGTCAAGAATGCCTCCAAAGATGACATGGAAGGCGGTGGGAGTCCCCATCGTCAACCAAGCCCAACGCTCGATCCCATATCCCGTATCTACGGTCTTTACAGGCGCAGGGATGAGGTTCTCATTCTCTTCTCTGTAGCACATGAAAACCAAAGTCGATATCTCTAACCCCATCACATTAGGTTCTAAATCTGGTCCAGCATTTCCTCCTCCCGACCAAAAATGCTCTTTATAGGTCACCAGATCACTTTGTACCCCCAACTTTTCCGTAAGCAATTCATGGTGGTATCTTATCGTATCATCCTTCCAGTATACGAATTTGTCTGCGTAATTGAAAGCATGAGCGCCACCCATCTCGAATGCTGTCAGATGGCGTCCAAAGGTAAGGCCGACGTTATCTATATCCTCAAACCTAAGGCATGGCTGGCTCACTACAAGCGGATTTGCAGGAGGTGGCATCTCCCCATTTGTAACGTAAGGTTGAAAATCCACTATACTTGCAATCGTGACAAGCAGATCATCCCGCCACCTCGCTACGATTGGATAGGGGTTTATCAAAGTATGGGAATTATCCTCAAAGAACTTGAGAAAGATGCTTCTCATTTCATCTACATCAGCCTTGACCTTTGCCGGAGATCTGCCTATGAACTCATTTTCTACACATGGGGCCTCCATACATAAATCCAGATCAGGGCGCTGAGTCCAGAAGAAAGAACCACATACTTTACACTTCTTCCTAACGAAGCCTGTTTCTTTAAAAAATATTACATCTTCAAAGTTTATGAGGTCATGATAGCTCAAGGACACGCTTTAACTGCTCACAGGTCTTTTTTAATCTTGCTCTTTTCCTTACCTCCTCAGCATATTTCTGAGCAGACCTT
>JAKLZD010000051.1 GCA_024256245.1 Candidatus Methylarchaceae archaeon HK01M | reverse complement strand
TCAAGGGTGTCAGCTGAAGGGGTAGCCAAGACCAAATTGGCTATGCTGAAGCTCGACCTTAAGATCTTGCATAGTTTAGACAGTCACGGGATGATTCCCTATCCTTTACCACCATCCAACTTTTTGGGATATTCATTCGAATCACAGAGAAGGGTCTTCTTCTCCTTAATCGATTACGGATTAACGCCTATAACCTATGGTGATGTCCTTCCAAAAAGAGGAGGTTTTTATGTACTATCAGGAGATGAGATCACAAGGATGCTCTCAGTAACTTTAAGGCCTGCAAGGGTTGTCTTCCTTTTAAATGTAGATGGCATATTTGAAGATCTGAATCAGCCAGAATCACTCATAGAAGAGCTGAAGCCAGAAGATTTAACAAAGATCAAGCTCAAGAGTACAGACATGGATGTAACTGGAGGAATGACACTCAAGATAAAAGAAGCCATGAAGATAGCAGAAAGTGGGGTAGATGTTATCTTCGTAAGCGGTAGAGATTCAGAAAGGATTATCAGAGCGTTGAAGGGTGAGATAACAAAGGGCACTTTGGTAAGGGGAGATCGAATTGGATGAAGAATTGACCAAGAGAAAAGTTGATCATGTAGACATCTGTCTGGGGAAAGATGTAGAGGCAAAGACAGTAACTACCCTTTTCGAATGTGTACATTTGATTCATAACGCTCTCCCTGATCTGAATTTTGATTCTATTGACACATCGACGATATTTCTTAACCATAAATTTTCAGCACCTATCTTAATAGATGCTATGATAGGTGGGTCTCCGATCTCATTAAAGATAAATGAGAATCTGGCTTTAGCCGCTGAAGAGCTTAAGATAGGCATGGTAGTTGGTAGTCAAAGGGCAGGCCTCTCCTCTTCATCCTTAGCCGAAACCTACTCCATCGTCAGAAAGAAGGCGCCAGACATATTCTTGGCTTCGAATATAGGAGCTTCTCAACTTGTAAAGGGGTTTAGCAAAGAAGAGGCAAAGAAGTGTATTGATATGATAGGAGCGGATGCATTTGTAGTTCACTTAAACCCCTTGCAAGAAGTTGTTCAGGTTGGAGGAGATCCACAGTATGAAGGTGTCATCAACAAGATTCACGAACTGACAACTCAATTGGATGTACCTATGATAGTCAAGGAAGTAGGATTTGGGATCTCTAAAGAGGTAGCTATCAAGTTGGAGATGGCCGGAGTTTCAGCAATAAATATCTCAGGAGCTGGAGGGACGAGCTGGTCTGCTGTGGAGCACTATAGGGCTTTGGCTTTAGGGGATAAAAAAAGGTCCAACCTTGGTCAACTCTTCTGGGATTGGGGCATACCAACGGTTGTAAGCTTGATAGAGACAAAGAAGGCAGTCAAGATACCTATAATCGCATCTGGCGGGATAAGAACGGGATTGGATATAGCCAAGAGCTTGGTTTTGGGAGCAAATCTGGCAGGAATGGCTTTACCTTTGTTAAAGCCAGCAACTGTATCTAAAGACGCCATAGTTTCTTTATTACAAAAGGTCATCTACGAGCTGAAGACAGCTATGTTCGCAGTCGGTTGTAGAAACGTACAAGCAATGAAGCGCGAAAGATACGTGATTACAGGAAAGTTGGCTGAATGGAAGATAGTCGAGTGAATAGTATGAGCTTAATAGAGCAATTAGAAGCAACAGCATCAAAAGTCGACAGATACATTCTCTCATTATTGAAGGGCAAGCCAAGGATTTTATACGAGGCCTCATTACACCTGATAAGGACTGGAGGAAAGAGGTTAAGGCCTTTTCTCGTAATGAAGTCTTATGAAATCTTTAACAGCGATGTAAAAAAGGCAATACCAGCTGCTGCTGCTCTCGAACTCCTCCATAACTTCACTTTAGTACATGATGATATAATGGATCATGATTTAATACGCCATGCTGCGCCTACAGTGCATACCAAATACGGTGTACCTCTTGCCATAGTTGCCGGCGACCTCTTATTCGCCAAAGTCTTCGAGTCTATAGTATCGGGGATGCAAGAGAGGGATATGAGAGAGAGCACTATAATCAGGGTATTGGATTTGATGATTAGATCGTCCATCAAAGTCTGTGAAGGGCAGGTCAGGGATCTAAAGATGTCTGCAGAACAACGCTTCTATTCCGTAAAAACTTACTTCGATATGATTCGAGAGAAGACTGCAGTCCTCTTTGAGACTGCTTGTATAGTTGGCAGTATAGTTGGAGGTGCGACAAAAGAGGATGAAAAAGCGATGGTTAACTTTGGAAGGGATATTGGCATAGCCTTTCAGTTGATAGATGATATCTTAGGAGTTGTGGGAGACCCTAAGATCACTGGTAAACCTGTAGGGAGTGATCTTAGAGAGGGGAAGAAAACGTATATCCTATCTTTAGCTCATAAACTTGCAACCGATGATGACAAGCTCAAGATTCGAAAAGTCTTTGGAAAGAGAGAAGTTAAACAAGAGGAAATAGATGAGGCGTTTATCATAATATCTAAGACTGGGGCAGTCGATAAGGTAAGGAGTAAAGCCGAATCTTATGCCGATAGGGCTCTATCGATTCTTAAAAGATACCCTGATTCACCTTCAAAGAAGGCATTGTCAGAACTAACTCACTTTATAGTAACTCGAAACCTATGATCGTAAGATCGAGATTAAAAATTTAACATAAATTCTTGAATTAAAGTTGGTATATTTGGTTGATATTAAGTCCGATGTCCGTCGTACAATCTTCAAACATGCCCTTCTGAATGCCTACAAACATAATGGAAGATGCCAAGTAGGTGCAGTCTTAGGGAAGGTGATAAGTGAAAGGCCCGATTTAAAGGATCTTGTGAAGGATCTGCACTATGTTGTGGGAGAGGTAGTGGATGAAGTCAACCGACTTAGTCAAGATAAGCAACTCTCCATGCTTAAATCGAATTTTCCCGATGCCATTATCGAAGTTCCTAAAGTTACAGTTGAAGAGAAGAAACTCTCTCCCCTCCCAAAAGCTGAAAATTACTCCAAAATAGTTACCAGATTTTCGCCAAACCCAGACTGTGTGCTTCACTTGGGCTCAGCCCGTGCGATTATACTCTCCCATGATTACGCTAGAGAATATGGGGGGGAGTTTATCCTCAGGTTCGAGGACACGGATCCGAGGCTAAAGAAGGCATCCTTGGTATTTTACAATCTGATAAGGGAAGACTTAAAATGGTTAGGGTGCGAATGGGACGAGGAGTTCATCCAAAGTGATAGACTACATTTATATTATAAGATTGCAGAGAATTTAATTGGAGTTAACGGTGCTTATGTTTGCACTTGTGACTCACCTACCTCTCATGGCTACATAACTTCGGGTAGAGCTTGCCCATGTAGAGATTTAGCCATAGAAGAACAGATGGTTAGATGGAAGAAGATGCTGGATGGAGAGTATAAAGAGGGGCAAGCCATAGTTAGAGTTAAGACAGACCTTAGCCACCCAAATCCTGCTGTGAGAGATTGGCCAGCTTTAAGAATTATCGATACATTAAAGCACCCTCATCCAAGAGTTGGATCAAAGTATTACGTTTGGCCACTATACAACTTCTCAACAGGTATCGACGATCACCTCATGGGCATCACTCACATCATTCGTGGAAAGGAGCATCTTACCAACACGGTCAGGCAGAATTATATGTACGAGTACTTAGATTGGGAGTACCCAATAGCCATCCATTATGGAAGGCTGAAGATAGAGGGGGCTGTTTTGAGCAAGTCTAAGATAATTCGAGGAGTAGAGGATGGATTATACAAAGGTTTTGACGATCCCAGACTGGCAACTTTCTTAGCTCTTAAGCGTAGAGGCATCCAACCAGATGCCATTCGTAAGTTGATATACGATGTTGGGATCAAGCCAGTTGATGTGGTGATAAGTTGGTCGAATCTCTACGCTCACAATAAGCAGATCATAGATAAGATTGCATCTAGGTACTTCGCCATCTTTGAAATGATCGAGCTTTACATTCATGGGGTAAAAGAGGACGTGAAAACAAGTCTTCTGAAGCACCCAGACGATAAATTGAGAGGGTATAGAGAACTCAGAGTTTCTCAGAAGAAGGGGGTTGCAGTAGTCTATGTGTCAAAATTAGATGTGGAACAGCTATTGTCGAGACCAACAGTTAGGTTGATGGGGCTTATGAATATCGGTAGTATAAAGTTTGAGGATAACCATCTTAAGGCGGAGTTTAAGGGAATGTCTGTTAGAAAGGCAAAATCAAATGAAGCACCTATAATTCATTGGCTTCCTACAGAAGGTCTGATAAAGACGACCTTAATCATGCCCACAGGAGAAAAGGTCGAGGGGGTGGCAGAAAAAAACCTTGCAGAAGAACCTGTCGATTCTTTGGTGCAATTGGAGAGGGTGGGCTTTGGGCGCATAGATACAAAGATTGATAGTGGGATAGTCATCTACTTCACATCAAGATGAAGAGGATAGTAATAAAGTTAAAGAAGTAAGTGATAAATAACTCAAGATTATCAGTGGAATAGACTTGTCTTTAGCAGACGAAGTTGAAAGAGAGATAAAAAGTAAGAGCAAACTAGAGAATTTTGTTACACCCTGTTATGAAGGATACTCTATAGCAAATATACCTCCAACAATCCTATCGATCTTTAAAACACATTCACAAGAATGTAAGAGCATACCTAAATATATCATCGAGGAGCATTTGGATGGCATTCGCAAAGTCGTACTACTAGTGGTCGATTCGATGGGTTACAAACAATTTTTTAGCCATCCCAACGAATCTATTTCTAAAATTTTAATGAATGGTAGCGTAATCCCCCTAACTTCGACTTTCCCATCTACATCGACCACTGCTCTAACTACAATTAACACTGGTGTAACGCCTAAAGAGCATGGTATAATAGGTTACACAATGTACATAAAAGAGTATGGACTGGTCGCCAATATGGTCAGCTTTACTCCTACCTACGATTATAGATGGGAGACATTATTGAAGGGGTTCGACCCAAAGGAATTTCTTGGAATCAAAAATATTCATGAAATACTCAATGAGAAAGGGATCAAGTCCTATGCGATCAATAGGTATGCAGATACAGGACTATCTAGAATGCACCATACTAGTGCTACTGTTTCCAATTACATAAACTCTTCAGACCTCTTTGTAACCCTCAGAAAGCTCTTAGAAAATCAGATAGGCACAGAAACCTATACGTATGTCTATTGGGGCTTAGTAGATACTATGTGCCACACATACGGTCCTCGTTCTGAGGAGGCTTTAGCGGAACTTAGAAATTTCATCTACTCTTACAAGACCGAATTCTTAGACAAGTTGAAACCAGATGTAGCAAAGGAGACTCTTTTGATGATCACGGCTGACCATGGTCAATCAGAAGTCTTTGAGAAGACTACGATCTTCGCTTCAGATCACCCTGAACTTATGAATAAGCTCTGGATTCCCCCAACCGGTGACTCAAGGTCGATATTCCTTTACGTCGAACCTAAGGAGATCGATAAAGCCAAGGAGTATATAGATGGCAATTTTAAAAATAAAATACTTGTATTGGACTCTAGTAAAGCAATCGAAGAGGGGCTCTTTGGTACAATATCAACGTCATGTAAGAAAAGAATACATGATAGAGTAGGCGACCTGATAATGGTCCCATATGCTAACTTCTCCTTTTCTTATTACGCAAGGGGGTCTGGAAAAGGATTCATTAAGGGTTCTCATGGTGGGTTATCTGAGGATGAAATGCTTGTACCTTTTATCTGCAAAAAGTTAAAACCTTAATATGTTAAAGGAAAATTGATTAAAACTTTATGTAAGCATCCAGATTAAACTAAAAAAATTTTAGCGTTTACCTTATAAGTAAGTATCTAAAAGATAATCGTGCGTAAACCGCAGATGATAAGAAATGGATGCGGAAAGACAGACTCAAGATAATAACCCAAAGCCCTACTTTGTGAAGTTTGAGATACCTAAAGAGCTGATCGATGCAACCTATGAAGTGTTACGTCAAGCAAGACAGACAGGAAAGGTAAGGAAGGGAACGAACGAGGTCACCAAAGCCATCGAGAGAGGTATAGCTAAGCTTGTAGTTGTTGCAGAGGATGTCGAACCCCCTGAGGTAGTTGCTCATCTGCCTATACTCTGTGAAGAAAGAAAGGTAGCTTATATCTTCACACCGAGCAAAGCCCAGATCGGTACGGCTCTCGGGATAGATGTACCTGCCGCATCAGCATGTGTAGTAGAATCGGGGGAGGCAGCAGGCATCTTGGACCAGATTATCGATGCTTTGTCTAAGCTCAAGAAGAGCTAATATAAAATCAGAGATACTCGCCCAAAGTCAAGTACCTTTTCTTATGCCTTAGGATGAGACGCACTTTATTTAGATTATAATCTGTTGCGAAGATATTTTTATCTGACTGAGCGGCAACGACCTTTCCAACAAATATCGTATGATCTCCTGTTCCAAGTTTTGAAACTAACTCACACTCTATATGTGCTACACACTCACCTATCAAAGGTGGCTTGACTCTCTTAGCTGGCAGAGCGGCCAGACCAGATTTCTCAAACTTGTCAACAGCCGTTCCAGACACACTTCCTAAGTAGTCGATCTTTTTTACAAGTTCTTTTGTCGGTATATTGATTACGAACTCTCGAGTTTCATTTACGAGTTTATGGGAGTATCTTTTCAATGCGATACTTATAGCTACAAGAGGAGGATCGAAGGATGTTGGCATCGTCCATGCTACGGGGATTATGTTCGGCTTGCCCGAACTATCGATGCAAGTGATCAGCACTACAGGTCTTGGGTACATCAACCTAGTGGCTACATTTAATTCAACATCAACCTTTTCAGAGATTCGGCTCATGGTTATAGCGATTTTAGAAGAGCGTATAATACTTTTTCTATATCTAAATCCTTGAAAAGGAAGTATTTCTAGTGACACAGGAATAGGGCTAAGCCTAAATATTTGGGTAAAATATTCTTGGAGTTCTTGATGGTAGAACATTATCTTAACTAAGAAAAAATAAATGTAAGGTTAGAAAGAAAGGATATTTAAGACCTGATAAAGAAACTCAAAGGGAGGTGTTGTTGTTATGGATTGGGGAATGGAAAACAGGCTTTCACAACTTATTCAGCGCGATGGTAGGTCCCTCTTTTTGCCTATAGATCATGGATACTTTCAAGGACCAACCCATAGATTAGAAGAGCCAGGCAAAACTGTTGAGCCCCTTCTCCCTTACGCTGATGCGATTATGCTCACAAGAGGTGTTCTACGGTCATGTATAGACCCCACTAACACAAAACCCATTATTCTGAGGGTTTCTGGCGGGACAAGCGTGGTTGGTGAAGACTTGTCCCATGAAGGTATCACGACCTCTGTCAACGAAGCCATTCGCCTAAATGCCAGCGCAGTATCGACCTCGATCTTCGTCGGCAGCAAGTACGAACAAGAAACCTTGATGAATCTAGCTGAGCTTGTGAATCAGTGTGAGGAGTACGGGATTCCAGTCATGGCCGTTACGGCTGTAGGGAGAGAGTTGGAGAAGCGTGAGGCACGGTATCTTGCCTTGTGCTGCAGAATCGCTGCAGAGCTAGGCGCAAGGGTGGTGAAAACCTACTATTGTAAGGAAGGTTTTGAAAAGGTTGTAAAGGGTTGTCCCGTGCCCGTAGTTATGGCTGGTGGTCCAAAAGTAGATTCTGAGATTGAAGTCTTCGAGTTCGTTTACGATGGAATTCAAAAGGGAGCTATAGGAGTAAATTTAGGAAGGAATGTATGGCAACATGATTCTTCAGTAGCTATGATCAAGGCTCTGCGTGCAATTATCCACGAAAAGGCTACTCCAAAAGAAGCCCAGAAGATATTTGATGATGTTAAAGTGACAAAAGATATTAGCTATCAAAGATGATGTAGAATTAATGCGTGCAGCAGTGTATTATAATAATAACGATGTGCGCTTAGAAAAGATGACTCGACCAAAAATCGGTCCTGGCGAGTTGTTAGTAAAGGTGATGGCCAGCGGGATATGTGGCAGTGATGTGCTCGAATGGTATCGCGCCCCAAAAGCTCCACGGGTGCTTGGTCACGAGGCTACTGGCGAGATCGTCGAAGTCAAGGATGAGTTTAGACGGTATAAGGTTGGTGATAGAATCTTTGTTTCTCATCACGTCCCCTGTAATAAATGCCGTTATTGCTTAAATGGTCACCATACAGCCTGTGAAACTTTGCATAAAACTAACTATGATCCGGGTGGTTTTGCAGAGTACATTCGCGTGCCAAAAATAAACGTAGAACATGGAGTCTATCTTTTGCCTGATGATCTGCTTTTTGAAGATGGCACCTTTATCGAGCCTTTAGGATGCGTGGTGAGAGGGCAAAGGTTGGCTCGAGTACAAAAAGGGGACAGTGTGCTTATACTTGGAAGCGGTGTTTCTGGAATACTTCACATCCAACTTTCTCGCTTCCTTGGGGTGAGACGAATAATCGCGACAGATATTAACGAATACCGCTTGAAGGCTGCGAAAAAATTTGGGGCAGACGCTGTGTTACATGCTGAAGAAGACCTGCCTGAAAGATTGCGCCAATTAAATGAAAGCAGGCTTGTAGATAGAGTAGTAGTCTGCACTGGTGCTATTTCTGCTAGCAAGCAGGCTCTTAAGTGTGTAGATAGAGGAGGCACTATTCTGTTCTTTGCAGTGCCAGATCCCAGTTTTTACATTCCAATCCCTATTACAGATTTCTGGCGTAACGAAATAACGATAACGACTTCATATGGCGCAGCCCCTAAGGACCTTGAGGAATCGAGAAAGCTTATCAGAGAGCGCCGTGTGAACGTCCATGATGTGATCACTCATAGGTTGGGCTTAGGGGAAATTGGTCTAGGCTTTAAGCTGGTTGCAGAGGCTGGAGAATCCCTAAAGGTCATCATAGAGCCTCAGAGATGACCCTATTTTTGGAATCTTATTTTATAATATTTTGTTCAACACGCATCGAACAAGTGAAAAAATATTGAAAAAATTCGTGTGTTGATATAGAGATTTTTGATGCTAGCTATAATATTTAAGTCATGACTGTAAATGAATTTGTTTACTTAATTCGACATAAAACTTTAAACGAGGGCGGCATACATATTCTTTCCCAAGAGTCCTTACCCTAATCTAATTCTTTTTTTTATGTCTACTTTTAACTAGCTTAAATTTAAAATATAATCGTAACTTTTAGAGGATGCTGAAGTATTTTTTTAGTTCCCATTCAGTCACTTGTATTCTATATTCCTCCCACTGTCTTTTTTGCGCTTCAATGAGCTTTTCGTAGATATGCTTGCCAAGGGCTTCTTGTACAATCTTGTCTTTTGCTATTTCAGATGAAGCTTCGTCGAGCGATCCTGGCATGGTCGCTATATATAACTCTGCAAGCCTTTTGTCATCAAAATGGTATACATCTTCTTCGACAGGTTCGGGAGGCATCATTTTATTCTTTATGCCATCAAGACCGCTTGCGAGCATGACTGCAAAGGCCAGGTAAGGGTTAGATGAAGGATCAGGGCACCTTAATTCGACTCTTGTCGATGCTTCTTTTCCTTCCCGAGTATTTGGGACTCTGATGAGGGCCGAACGATTAATTCTGCCCCAACAGATGTAGACAGGTGCTTCATACCCTGGCACAAGCCTTTTGTACGAGTTTACGGTGGGTGCGAGTACTGCCGACATACTTCTCACATGTGCCAGCTGCCCTGCAATAAATTGCTTTGCTATATCAGATAAATTTCCTATTTCTTTAGGGTCATAAAATTCGTTCTTATTTTCTTTCCACAGGCTTTGATGTACGTGCATGCCTGAGCCGTTTATCCCGAAAAGTGGTTTAGGCATAAAACTCGCATACAGACTGTACTTCATGGCTACTGTTTTTACGGCCGCTTTGTAAGTCATAACCCGATCTGCTATAGTCAATGCCTCATCAAATTCAAAATCTATCTCGTGCTGTCCTGGAGCAACCTCATGATGGCTCATTTCAATCTTTATTTCCATGGCTTCTAGGTCGGAGACGACTTCACGCCTAAGGTCTGCAGCAAGGTCTCTTGTGGAGAAGTCGAAGTATCCAGCTATATCGTGAGGCTCAGGTTTTAAATTTCCATTGCTATTTTTGAATATGAAAAACTCAAGTTCTGGTCCTACCTTATACTTAAAACCCATTTTTGAAGCCTTTTTAAGAACCCTTTTAAGAATGAATCTGGGGTCTCCCTCAAATGGCTTACCTTCACTAAGGTAGACATCACACATAATTCTTGCAATCTTCCCGTCGGTCCATGGGAGTATCGCATAAGTTTCTATATCTGGCATTAAGAACATATCGCTCTCAAAGATCCTTACAAATCCCTCTATAGAGGAGCCGTCGAACCACAACCCATCTTCTAATACTTTAGGAAGCCTTTCTGCAGTTATGGCGCATGTTTTAAGTTGCCCCATTATGTCCACAAACTGTAGATCTACAAATTTCACGTTCCTTTTCTTTATATCAGAAAGCATATTTTCTCTGTCCATATTTCCACGACAGGGAATAAAAAGTATACATATATATACTTTTTCTTATAAAAATTGATTGAATGTTCAAGTATTCTAAGTCTTCTTTTACTCAAGAATAATGTCTACTCTGATTAGCCTTTGAACAAAAGGATAATCGAATTAATTAAAGCAGTGATTGGATGATTCTTGACTTGGAATTTTGAATTCCCTACCTCGATGGGATAATCGAAAAGCCCATTGCTCCAAATTTTTTTATGTGAAAACTTATATCTACATGATTCCCTTGCACAAGTTATAGAGGTGCGTTCTATGAGTCAATCAGGGTCTGAAGAACAGCTTACCCCAGCAGAAGTTTTGCAGATAGTAGGGAGGACAGGTGTGGCGGGCGAGATCACACAAGTTAGAGTAAGAGTGATTGAAGGGAGAGACAAAGGGAGGATATTAACTAGAAATGTGAAGGGCCCTATAAGGTTGGGGGACATACTGATGCTTCGAGAAACTGAAAGGGAAGCTCGAAAGATAAAATAGGTGTCGACGAATGCTCACTTCGAAAAAGTGCAACTTTTGTGGCAGGGAAGTATCACCAGGGAGGGGTACGATGTTGGTGAAGAAGGATGGGGCGACACATTGGTATTGCTCATCAAAATGTAGAAAGAATGCAACAAAGCTAAAGCGAGATCCACGTAAGTTAAAGTGGACTACAAATTATAAGAAAGGAAAGGAATAATGAAGGATCGAACTTTAATTCTTATCAAGCCTGATGCTATCAGAAAGGGCTTGATAGGAGTCATTTTATCAAGATTTGAGAATGTGGGATTCAAGATTGTTAAGTTAAAGATGGTGAGATTGTCTGAAGAAGATGCAAAGAATTTCTATTCTGTGCACATGAACAAGCCTTTCTTCAAAAATCTAGTTCCATTTATTACATCTGGTCCGGTAGTTGCAGTGGTAATCGAAGGTGAAGATGTACAAGTAATGACAAGAAAGATAATAGGTCCTACAAACCCAAAGTATGCCCCGCCAAGTACGATTCGTGGCGACTTTGGAACAAGTATAACAGAGAACGCTATTCATGCTTCGGACTCTCATGATAGCTTCTTAAAGGAATATGAGGTCATCTTCGGCAGCAAAGATCTAATCAATTTTATCCCATAGATGTTCAAATTTTCAGTAAATCATTTAAAAGGGCTGGAAGACCCTATTTACATCCGACATTCTTAAGAGATGATAACATGAACATCATAAGAGAGACCAAAAGCATCTGCCCTGAATGCAACAAGGTTCTCCCAGCCACAGTATTTGAAAGAGATGGCAAAGTTTGGATAGAAAAGAACTGTCCAGATCATGGTAAGACAAAGGAGTTATACTGGGGATCTTATGAAATGTATCAAAGGGCAAGCAAGCATAGTATGAGAGGGAGAGGGATCGACGAGCCCTACATTCGAAAAGAAGTTGTAAATTGTCCTTCTGATTGTGGTCTATGTAAGGATCATTTAACCCATACGAATTTAGCAAATATCGTTGTTACGAATAGGTGTGATCTGGCCTGCTGGTACTGCTTTTTCTATGCAAAAAGAGCGGGTTATATCTATGAACCTAGTTTGGATCAGATTAGAGAGATGGCAAAGAATCTAAGGAACCAGAAGCCAGTCCCCGGCAATGCTGTACAATTGACAGGAGGCGAACCTTGTCTTAGGGACGATATAATAGAGATCATAAAGATCGTAAAGGGGGAGGGCATAGATCATGTTCAACTCAATACGGATGGTATAAGGCTTGCAAACGATCCTACATTGGCCAGAAGGGTGAGGGAAGCAGGTACAAACACGATCTATCTTAGCTTCGATGGTTTAACTCCAGAGACCAACCCTAAGAACCACTGGGAGATAGCCTCTATCTTAGAAAACTGCAAAAGTGCAGGAATGGGGATTGTCTTCGTGCCAACCGTGATTAGAGGTATGAATGACCACGAGGTTGGGGGAATGGTCAAGTTTGCAGCAGAAAATATTGAAGTAGTTCGGGGATTGAACTTTCAGCCCGTATCTCTCACTGGCAGACTTACCAGGGCGGAGCGTGATAAATATAGGATAACTATCCCGGATGTGATAAAAAGGATAGAGGAGCAGACCGATGGAGAAATAGCAAAGGATGACTTTTACCCAGTGCCATGCACAGGTCCTGTAAGTGAATTTGTGGAGGCTTTAACAGGGAGGGTGCACTACGAGCTTTCTGTTCACTTTACGTGCGGAGCAGCCACTTATGTCTTCATAGAAGATGATAATTTGATCCCTATAACCAGATTCGTGGATATAGATGGACTTTTTGAATATTTGACAGAAAAAGCAGAAGAGATAAAGAAGGGTAAGAATAGATACTGGGTAGCTATCAAGGTGCTATCCAAGCTCAAGAAGTTCGTTGATAAGGAGAAGCAACCCAAAGGACTGAACCTCTCAAAGATAATATTCAATACTCTTTTAAAGCATAATTACAAAGAGTTGGGCGAGTTTCACCATAAATCACTTTTCATAGGCATGATGCATTTTCAGGACAAGTACAACTACGATATCGAGAGGGTGATGAGGTGCGGTATACATTATCTAGTCCCCGACGGTAGGATAATCCCATTCTGTGCTTTCAATGTCATTCCTGAATGGTATAGAGATAAAATACAGAGAGAGTTTGGAATTCCCATTGAGGAATGGGAAAAGATTACTGGGAGGAAGATCCAGGATGACTTTTACATCAGGGGGAAGCAGGAAGTCATCGTCAAATGAAACTGATACTTGATAAAAATTTTATGAGCCGGGGGCAGGATTCGAACCTGCGTAGAGCAGGTCACTGCAAGGAATATCTGCAGCCTACCGCCTAACCGCTCGGCCACCCCGGCTTTAATGAAAAAATTAGCTAATAGATTTCGGCGTGAGATAACATCGCTATAAACTTTATGTATAGAACCCAAATACAATCAAATTCGCAAGGGAAGTTTAAAACTTACCTGAAGGGATGATTGACAAGAGAAGGAAGGCTCTCGGCGAATGGACAATGACATTAACACAACTCAGAGCAAGCTAAGAAAATGAAAGAAAAATATGGATTATTAAAAAGCACTCCATCTATATATAATTAATTAGATAACTTATGTTTACTGGTTATATTCCGATACCTTTCATGCTCAAGAAAAACATTTAGATATAAATAAACGATCCTTTAACAAAGATAAGATCGCTAAGAGATGAGATTTAAGTGCGTAAAAAACTATCTTCTTAGGTGGATAAGTCGATCGTTTAGGAAGGGAAGGTATTGTCTATAGAATCGAAGGGAGTTAGAAGACATCTACTCTCAGACGTTATCGAAAAGATTAGACACGCCTATGTCGACCTAGGTTTCAGAGAGGTCTACAATCCCATTTTCATAGAAGAAGAGGACATCTATAAGCAATGGAACAACGAAGCTCCAACCATTTTAGATAGATGTTTCTACCTCGCAACGCTGCCTAGACCCGATGTAGGAATCGACCAAGATAAGCTAAACCTTCTCAAAAAGAAAGGGGTTGCCCTTGAACCAAAGAAGAAGACCGTATTACAAAAAGTCTTCCATAATTACAAGAAAGGCCTGTTCGATGGTGATGAGTTGATCACCAAACTTGCCGAGACTCTATCGATAGATGAAGATAAAGCCTTGATAATTATGAGCACCTTCCCCGAGGTAAAACGTAAGAGACCTATTGCTACAAATCTGACCCTTAGGAGTCATATGACATCGGGATGGTTTTTAACTTTAAAAGAGTTTCAGGATAAAGAGGCGCTTCCAATCAAGCTATTTTCTGTAGACCTCTGCTTCCGCAGGGAGCAAGCTTTAGATGCGACTCATCTCAGGTGTTACCATTCAGCTTCAAGCATCGTTATGGATAGACAGGTAGATCCAGAGTATGTAAAACAGGTTGTTAAGGGGTTATTGAAGCCTTTTGGAATTGAGACAGTAAAGTATGTAAGGAAAAAAAGGAGTGCTAGCTATTATGAGAAGGATAGCGAAACTGAAGTCTTTGTGAGGGTTAAGGGTCGAAAGGACTGGGTCGAAGTTGCAGACTTTGGGATTTATAGCAATAAAGTCCTTAAAAGGTATAAGATAACATACCAAGTATTGAACTTAGGTCTGGGAGCCGAGAGGTTGGCCATGGCCATCTACGGCTTTTCAGATGTACGTAAATTGGTCTATCCTCAGTTCTACGTTCAGTTAGAACTTTCTGATCAAGAGATCGCTTCTTCAGTGACTATAGATAAAGTCCCTCGAACAGAAGAGGGGAAGAGGATACAATATGCTATAATAGAAGGCTGTGAAAGATATGGGGATATGCTCAGCCCTTACGAGTATAATGTTTACGAAGGAAAGATGCTTGGGAAGAGGATAACAGTAAAGCTTGTCCAGAATGAGAAAGGAAAAAGACTCTTGGGGAGGGCCGCCTTTAACGAGGTCGTAGCCTATGATGGCAATATCCTTGGGATTCCTAGAAAAGATGAAGCCATCTCAAATAGAGAGTTGATAAAGGCAGCGAGAGAGAAGGGAGTACCGACTGGAATAAGGTATATGGATTCTTTAGCTGCAGTTGTGGCTAATGATATAGAGGAAGCCGTAAAGTTAGGTAAGAAAGGATTTGTTATGAAAAGGGCTATGACGAGTACTGCTGGGGAGCTTAATATTAAAGTGAGAGAAGATGTGTTAAGATTTATCACAAGCAAGAATAAAAGAATAGATTTAAGAGGCCCTGTCTTCATGATGGTCGTTACTCAAATAGAGTGATCTTTGAAGATTACATGAATTTGGACTACATTCAGATTACAAAAATGTAAATATACTACAATCTCAAACCTACGCACCATGGGGTTGCCTTTCTGTGAAAGATGAAAGTTCGTTAACATTTAGTACACTTAAGGAGAAGATGGAAGATTATCGCTCCCAGATAGAGAAGGCGATAAAATTAGAATTAGAGCGTTATAAGGGATCGCATTTCTATAAACCTTTACAATATGCTTTAGAGGGAGGCAAAAGGATAAGACCCATTATTCTCCTACTTTCAGTGGAGGGAATAGGCAGAAGTAAGGTAGAGCCTTTATCGGCAGCGATTGCTATAGAGCTCTTACAAACAGAGTCGCTAATTCATGATGATATTTTAGATCAAGAGTTTTTAAGACGTGAAAGACCAGCCTTCCATGTTAGATACGGCTTAGGTGCATCCATCTTGACTGCTGACTTCGTCTTTGGAATAATACTTGATATAGCTCTGAGGTACAAAGATAAGAGAGTTGGAAAAGAACTGTCATTGGTAGCACTCCGTATGTGTGATGGCGAATTCGGCGAATTGAAGATCGACCCTAAAATATATCGCTTGAGTTGGGACGAATACATAAACTTGATCTCCCAAAAGACGGCTTCACTTTTTGAGGCATCTGCGAAGATAGGTGGGATCATAGGTGGGGGAACAGAGGATGAGATAGAGGCTCTTTCCAGCTATGGTTATTCATTGGGAATAGCTTATCAGATACAAGACGATGCCCTCGATTGGGATAAGGTATCAAATGCCTTGGAGATAGAGCAGAAAGGACAGGACAAATTATCTTACCTAAAAAAGATGGCTGAGCTTTACGCAATGAAAGCGAAACAGAAGTTAAATCTGTTGAGCGATACGAAGACAAAGAAGCACTTACTCGATCTTGCTGATCTTATGATTTCGTATCGATTTTAGATCATGTGAACTATTACAATATTGGAATTAAGCTACTTAGAAGTTCTGAGATGTACTTTGATGCACCTGTAGCGACTAAACCAGGATATATACCGAGAATTAGAGCGAGAGCAGCAAGGACTATTATAGGGGCAAGCATAATTGCCGACCCCTCCTTTGCATACATCGTTTTTTCAGTAGGTTGACCATAAAAGACTCGCCTCACAGTCCATAAGCCATAGCCGGCGGTTAGTATAGAGCCTATTATTGCTAAAGATGTTATTAGGATGCGAATTGTATTCGGCTCGATAAGGTAGCTAAAACCTTGAAGAGCAGTATACATGGAGCCTGTGAATATATATAACTCAGCCCAGAAGCCTATGATGAATGGAAAACCCATCAACCCAAGGAAACCCATAAGCGTGGCAACTGCTGTATACGGCATCTTGGGACCAAGACCACCGAGCTCTTTTATGCTTCTCGTTTTAAACTCGTGTATCAAAACCCCAGAAACCATAAAGAGCACAGCTTTAGCTAGACCATGGCTCACGTAGAGTAGGACAGCACCAAGGACACCTATAGTTGAGACAGATGCTATGCCGAACAGCATGTAGCCCATCTGGCTTATGCTTGAGTATGCAAGGAGCCTCTTTATATCGTCTTGTGCAAGAGCCATGTAACCACCATATACCATAGTTATCAAAGCCAGAAAGGATAGTATGAGCATGAATTGTGGTGTCTGTGCAGTAATGACTGCTGGAAAGCCTGTGTAGACGATTCTTATCAATGCATATCCGCCTATTCCTATCATGGCTGGGGAAAGAAGTGCACTTATGGGTGTCGGGGCTTCAGCATGGGCATCTGGAAGCCATGTATGAAGTGGGAAGATCGCCATCTTGACGAATAAGCCCAGTAAAATTGCTACAACAATAGCAAGTTGAGTACCCAGGGCGATACCCTCCATACCTTGAGATATTTCAAATATGTTGAATGTGTTAGCTATGAAACCAGTGGCTACTATACCAGCGAGTAGCGAGAGAGCACCAGCCTCTGTGAACATGAAGTACTTGAAAGCTACTCTCTCCTTTAGTCCAGTACCCCATACACCTATCAATGCCCAAGACGGTATCAACATGAGCTCAAAGAATACGAAGAAGGCGGCTAGGTTTGTTACAAGAACTGTCCCGATCATGCCTGCTGCGTAGATAAGGTAGAGAGCAAAGTATCTTTCGAGGGAGTGCTCATGCTCCATATATTTGATAGAGTATATTGAGATGACTGTACAAAGTATAGTTATGATCAAAGCGACGGGTGTACTGAGACCGTCTGCCCTTAAAGTGAAGTTACCAAGGCTAAAGGCACCTATATCAGGAAGCCATGTATAAGATGCCTCAAGGGCTTCAAATGAAGGTTCTAGGAATAACTTCAATTGGACATAGCCTAATAGAATAGAGGAGTATAGCAAGACTATGAAGGATACCCAGCCAGTCTTCTCTTTAAGGCGCTTACCAGCAACTAAAGCAACAACAGAGAAGGCAGCTGGTATAAGTATCGTCTGCAGCAATATGAAGGAGTTATCTTCTAAGATCATTTTACCACACCAGAGCTACAAACATTAGAATAATGAGGAGAATAAAGCCAAGGATCATGCCGATGACGTTATAGTTCAGGACGCCAGTGTGAGTCCTTCTGAAGCGGCTACAGAAGCTTTTAACAGCATCTGCCACTACGTAGTTGAACTTGTCTATCCCACTTTCCTCTATATGCTTCAAAGCCCATCTACTGATGGAGATAGTTGGGTAGATAAAGACCTTATAGAAGAAGGCGTTTATGTACCATCTCCTAAACAGGAAAGTCCACATTGATTTTAGCGCTGATCTACTACCGACCAGCTTTTCAGGGTCTACAGTTCGCTTGACGTATAACCTATAAGCTATCCATGTACCTACAAGTAGCATCGTAAGAGATGATACTATCGTCATCAAGACTGCCAATTCTTGTGGTAATGCTGCCTCAGTAGCTGATATAGATACGGGGGAGAGGTGATGTTCTATTTCTATAAACTTGCTCAGATAGCCCTCGAATGTGTGCTCCAGCCAGATACCGATACCATTGTATGGGAAGATACTACCTATACCAAAAGCCAGTGTTACAGCGGCCAAAATAGCGTAGGGGATCCACATGACCTTTGGAGCCTCATGAACATGGTGACCCCCATCTTCCATCTCATGAATGCGATCACTCTTTTTACCCAAGAAGGTCAAAGCGATCATTCTGACGCTGTAAAAGCATGTTATAGCAACAGTTACAGCTGCTAATATAAATATGAGTGGTTGACCAGCCAACAGAGTAGACTCTAAGATCATATCTTTGCTCCAAAATCCGCTAAACAATATAGGGACACCCATCAATGAGAAGGCGGTCAAGGACATGCACCAAAATGTTATCGGCATTTCCTTCCTTATCCCACCCATATGATGTAGGAACCTTGACTCAACGGCATGAATGACTGCACCTGCCGTGAGGAATAAGGCTGCCTTGAATACAGCGTGGCTCATAAGATGAAAGACTCCAGCGGTATAGCCTAGGGCGAATTCGAGAGTTGTGCCAGCAACTCCAAGTGCGAGCATCATATAACCAAGCTGGCTGACGGTAGAATAGGCGAGAACCTTTTTTATTTCATTCGAGGCCATGGCTTGTGTTCCGGCAACAAAGGCGGTTAATACGCCTATCCAGGCAATTACATAGAAGAAGGAGATCATCTCAGGGTATACAGTTGAACCCACATATATTATTGGGAAAATTCTACCGACAAGGTAAACTCCAGCATTGACCATTGTGGCGGCGTGTATAAGTGCGCTGACAGTAGTCGGGCCCGACATAGCATCTGGGAGCCACTCCATTAATGGAAGTTGAGCGGACTTGCCTATAGGGCCACCGAAAAAGAAGATCGCTGCTGGGACCAAGATCCACATGGATTCATGAGGCAAGTGCTGAACCTCTTCAAGCAGCCCGATATAGCTCAAGGTGCCAGTGAAGGCGACAATTATTAGGGCGCCTAAAAGAAGGCTCAGGTCTCCAATCCTCGTTGTTATAAAAGCCTTCATCCCACAATGTGAAGGAGGATATGCTTCTGGTGGCTCTCCAACCCAGCGCTCGATATAGTCTTTCTTAGAGTCCTTATACCAAAAGCCTATTAAAGCATAGCTACAGAGACCTACTCCTTCCCATCCAAAGAGGGTTAGAATCAGATTTTCTGACATGACGAGTAAGATCATGCTACCTATGAAGAAGTTCATGAAGAACCAGTACCGAGTCAGGCTTGGGTCTCCCTTCATGTAACCTAATGAATAGATCATTATCAGGAGGCTGATAAATGCGATGACATTGGCCATAATTATACTGAGGGGGTCGATAAGAACGCCCATCTCGATCTTCGACAGTACTGGAAGACCTTCCAAGTCTATCCAAGGTAGGATTTCCCACTTGGGCAACAACTCAATATTAAAGAGAAGCGGGATGAGCATAGCAGCCATAAGGAAAGAGAGAAAAGAGAAGAAGACAGCGCCATAGTCTCTCACCTTAGGATGTATTTTTGCCAATATGGGGCTGAAAAGGGCGCCAACCAATGGGAAGAGCCAGCACAACCAAGCTGGGAGTGTTTCTATTCCTATTATCGGTGTTATAGGCTCCATGCTTTATCAACCCATTAATAATCCTAATAGAGATCTTGCAGCCACATCCGCAAAATTGATGATTTCGAATGGCCAGCATCCAACTATAACGGTTATCAAGCCCAATATTACTATAGGTATAACCATCAGGAGAGGTGCTTCATGAACTCCTTTAGCCTTTGGCTTTGGGTCTCTGAGCATCACGCGTTGCATCACCCACAAGTAATACGCTGCAGCGAAGATACTGTTGAGGACAACGATGCTTGTGGCGATTATCATAAAGGAGTTGCCCAGCACTGCATAGCCTGCAAGTATTATGAATAGCTTACTCCAGAACCCGCTCAAGGGTGGAACACCGGCCAAAGTCAAGAGCCCTATTGAGAAAGATGTTCCTGTCCAAGGCATCTTCTTCCCAACACCTTCCAACTCTGTCAAGTCTCTAGTCCCAACTTCATGTATAAAGGAGCCAGCGCCAAGGAATAAGAGCCCTTTGCCTACAGCATGATTAAAGACATGAAAGATGGCACCCATGATGGCCAGAGCAGCTATGCTATACCCACCAATTCCATAGAAATTTAAAGCATATGCACCTACACCGAAGCCGAAGATTATGTAGCCTATGTTGACTATACTGGAGTAGGCGAGAAGGCGCTTTATATCTCTTTGAAGAAGGGCCATAAAGTTGGCCACACTGATCGTTATAATGCCAAATAGTATCAAGGTAGTCCCGAAGTTAAAAGCAGTCGGAATAAAGATAGAGAATAGGATTCTCGCTATGGCATAAATTCCGGCTTTGATAACAACTCCTGATAACATAGCGCTTATCCCGCTCGGGGCTGCTGGGTGGGCATCGGGAAGCCAGAAGTGAAAGGGTACTATAGAGGCGGTTACACCGAAACCCACAATTATTGTGGCGATGATGAAGTATGGCAGTTGAGGTGGATAAGTCTTCAATGTTGGGATAATGGATGCAAGTTGGGAGATGTTCAAAGTTCCAGCCATACCATAAAGGACCGATATAGCGTAAAGGGCGGTCAGAGATCCGATGGTACTCATAATTAGGTACTTAAAGCTCGCTTCTATCGCTTCCCAGCGGTACTTCTTGAATGCGACTAATGCATAGGAAGATAGGCTCATTACTTCCCAGAAAATGAATAGATTGAATAAATCCCCTGCGAATGAAATCCCAACCAAACCCGCAACGAGGGTCATGAGTAAGGAGTAGTACTTATCTAGACCCGTATCATCCTCCATGTATTTAATCGAGTATATCGAGATCAATAGACCTAAAAGGCAGAATAGTAATGCCAAAAAGATGCTAAACTGATCTACGAAAAAGTCAACGCCGATTGGAGGTCCATAGGGGGTCAAAAAGTAGGTCAGAGGTCCTTGTCTCTGAACTTCTCCATAAACGGTTAATGCACTATACAGCGATAATCCGAAAATGATGACAGCGATCATACCTCTTAACTTTTCAAATTTTACAGCCTTGCCCAAGAATTCTATTGTTGGGACTATGAGAGCGCCTGCGAGGAGTATAATGATGGGTTGTAAAACTATCCAAGACTGAGTCATATTTACCACTTCAACTTGCTGAGCTTTCTAAGGTCTGTAGAGCCGTAAAGCCTGTATGCTTGAATCACCAGCATCAAGGCTATGCTGGCAACAGCAGCTCCGAGAACTATCGAGACTACGACGAAATACTGGGCAAGAGGTAATAACTTAGGATTTAATAATGTGAAGGCTAAAAAGTTCAGATTTACGCTTGCTGTGATTATTTCAAGGCCTATAACCGTTCTTACCATATTCCTCCTAATGGCTATACCGTAGATCCCTATGATATACAAAAGAATTGCAGTTACGACGTATAAGGTAAAATCGGGATTGCTCAAAACTCATTCTTCCTCCTCAAATTCCTCCTCTACATATCCTTCAGTGATAGATTCCTCGGCATGAACTTTCGGACTTTCGGCGCGAAATAGGGAAGAAAGGCCTAAGATAGAGGCGAAGATGGCGAAGGCAAGGAAGATCGTGTCATAAAATCGATACCCCCAAAAGAGTGCAAATATGCTTTCTGTAAATGGGGGTAGTGGGGCAGGAGCAGATACAAAAAACGCTATAGGGAGTATCAAAGGCAAAAGAAATACGATAAAGAAGATGACAGCGATTGCACCAACAAACCTTCTAATCTGGGACATGTCCTCACCACTTTTTTATTGTATGTAGAGTCACCAAGATCAGAATCACGATTACCCCTGCGTATATGAGAATCTGAAAGACAGCAGCGTAAGGGGCGTTTAGCATGACGAAGAGAATAGCCACAAAGACGCTCATAAAGAGGAAGGAGACGACAGCATGAATAGTTCTTTTAAGTTTTATGGAAAGGAAGGCTGTAAATAGCATCAACCCGATAAAGATAAATTCATAGATTTCAGCCATAGAGCCCACTATCCACTCCTTGATGAAAAAAATCTATGAATTTAAATTCTTTGTTTTTGATTTTTATCAAAAGGAAATCAAAAAGTTTAATAAAAAAGCCTTAAAACGTTGTATGGAGCCGAGGGGAATTAGCGATGAGTGCAAGTTACTTTGACTTATTGGCCTTGGCGATATACTCCGTTCTTTCAGCTTTAACCCCTATAGGTCTTTACAGTGCAGGTTTACTCTTAGGTGAAAAAAAGCCGAGTGCAGAGAAGAATATGTCATTTGAGTGTGGACAGGTTCCGGTTGGAAGGGCCCATATGAGGGTTACAGTACAATATTACCCTTATGCCCTCATATACGGTGTATTCACGGCTTTCGCGATCTTTATGCTAATCTCTGCACCTGGATTGGCTGAACTAGAATTGAAGACAAAGCTGTTCGGCCAGTTGGGACTACCATTCATAGCGATAAGCGTATTGACAGTGGTTGCGATAGTTGCGTCTTATGCATTGAGACATCTCAAATTATGGAGGAGTTAAGATGCTCTCAAAAGTCAGAGAGAGGCTCATGAACATAAAATTTCTCCGAAGGATTCTAAATTGGGGGAGGGCATGGTCACTCTGGTCTGTACATTTAGAGACTGGATGCTGTGGTCCAGAGGATATGGGAAGGGCATGTGCGAGGTTTGACACAGAGCGTTTCGGCACTCTTCCCTTTCCAACCCTAAGAGAATGTGATCTGCTTTTTATTACAGGTTTGGTTACTAAGAAGATGGCGAAAAGGGTTAGGATGATTTACGATCAGATGCCAGACCCAAAGTATGTGATAGCTATAGGAGAATGTGCGGCTACAGGAGGGTTCTACTGGGACTCTTACAGCGTTGTTCAGGGGGTTGACAGAGTGATACCTGTTGATGTATATGTTCCAGGGTGTCCTCCTAGACCTGAAGCATGGATCCAAGGGATAAAGATGCTACAAGAAAAGATCAAGAAAGAGGGGATCGGTGAAAAATGAGCGATAAGAGTGTTGAACATCAAGTTGTCGAGGATGTAAAAGCCAACTTTCCTGAAGATGTATTGGAGATTGATGTTCAGAGAAGGGGAAGAGTATCGATATCTGTGAAGAGAAATATAATCTATGATGTAAGTTTATTCCTAAGAGATAAGCTTGGATTTGATCATATAGCCTCAGTTTCAGGCGTGGATCACATCGATGAGAAAGAGTTTGAAGTAATTTATCATGCCTGGTCGATAGATAAGAAGATTTTAGCTGCTTTAAGAACTAGGATTCCAAGGGATAACCCAGTTCTCAAGTCACTCATCGATGTATGGAAAGGGGCGCTTTATCATGAGAGGGAGACCTGGGAGATGTTTGGGATAAAATTTGAGGGGCATCCAAACCTATCTCTATTCCTCCTTCCTGAAGACTGGTTAGGGATACCACCACTTAGAAAGGATTTCGTCCTTCCTAAAAGACCTCAAGAGTAGATGGGGGTTAAGGATCATGTCTATTATGAAGTTGAGTATGGGGCCACAACATCCAGTAACCAGCCACTTTAGGTTTATATTGGATGTTGATGGCGATGCTGTCTTAAATTTTGAGTGGGATGTAGGCTACACTCATAGAGGAATAGAGAAGATCGCGGAGAATAGAATATATGTTCAAAATATCCCAGTTGTCGAGAGGATCAACAGCTACTGTGATTCCATAGGCACTACTCTTGGATATGTTGAAGTCGTTGAAGAGCTCATGGATATACAAATACCTGATAGGGCAAAATATCTAAGGGTTATTGCGGCGGAGCTGAATAGGATTGCAAGTCACCTATATGCAGTAAGCTTGGTTGGTATTTCTGCCGGTTTTGAAACAATGTTGATGTGGACCATCAATGATAGGGAGTTGATATTGGACCTACTTGTAAAGCTATCTGGCCAAAGGATAACCTATACTTATCCAACGATAGGCGGTGTGCGCTGGGATATGCCGGACGGGTTTAAGGAGGAGGCTTTGGAGAGGCTTGGCTACCTGGAGAAGAGGCTCGAGGATTACTATAGGATGATGGCTTGGAATCGCACGTTTCAGATGCGTTTTAAAAATGTAGGCATATTAAAATCATCAGATGCCGTAGGGTTGGGGATAGTCGGGCCCAACCTCAGAGCTTCTGGGGTGAAGGTTGATGTCAGAAAGGATGAACCATATGAAGTTTATGATAGGTTCGACTTTGAAGTTCCAACAGGAAAGAATGGGGATTCCTTTGATAGAGCATCGATGAGGTTAAAAGAGATTGAACAGAGCATAGTAATATTGAGGCAGGCGTTAAAGGATATACCAAACGGGCCCATAAAGTGTTCCCCTAAGGGTTCCAAGGTTCCGCCAACCGCACCTCGAGGTGAGGCTTACAGTAGGGTTGAATCTGCCAGGGGAGAGTTCGGTTACTACCTTGTAAGTGATGGGAAGAGCAAGCCGTATAGATTAAAGATAAGCACACCATCTTTCAGAAACCTTCCAGCACTACCATTTCTATGCAGGAATATACCCCTTGGAGATATTCCTGTAATTTTCATTACTTTTGACTATATACCCCTAGACGTGGATAGGTGATAAGATGCTAGGTTTAAGTTTTGTTGAGCTCATCGAACTTTTCATAAAGGTTTTAATCTTCCCTGGGACATTATTCTCGTTACTGTTCTCTATAATCGTGATCTGGTTTGAACGTAAATTCCTGGCAAGAATGCACCTCAGAATAGGGCCACTTCATGTAGGGCCTTTCAACAGATTGGGGCTTTTCCAACCAATCGCCGACTTCCTTAAACTGGTTCAGAAAGAGATAATAACTCCTAGTAAAGCCAATAATTTTCTATACAGGCTCATGCCTATGCTAGCAGCCTTCCTCTCTGCCCTTAGCATAGCCTTCATACCTTACGCTCTTGATCCGAGCGGCGGGTATTGGGTTATATTCTACACGCCACTGAGCTTGTTGGTGATTTTGGTAATATTAACGGCTAAACCGTTTATAATGGTTGGGGCAGGCTGGGCGGCCAATAACAAATACTGCACGATTGGGGCTTTAAGAGCAGCCTTTCAATTGTTAGCCTATGAAATTCCGATAGTCCTATCGTTGGTCGGCATAGTGATAGTGGCTAGGTCTTTCGACTTGGCTAAAATCGTTGAAGCTCAATCATCTGTATGGTTAATAATCCTTCAACCCATAGGTTTTATAGTGATCCTCATAGGAATGATGGCTGAACTCTTAAGGAGACCTTTTGATATACCTTTGGCAGAGCAGGAGGTCGTTTTTGGTTGGCCCACAGAGTATACAGGCGTCCAATTTGCACTTGTGATGGTGTCGGAGTACTTCGACTTATGTGTAACAGCATCCTTAATCACTATACTTTTCTTAGGTGGTTGGAGTGGGCCTGCAATACCACTTTTACATGATATATCTCCAATGCTATCAGGGATATTCTGGTTCCTCCTCAAGATGGCAGTAATAACAGTGATTATAATAATGGGAAGAGGTGTTTTCCCACGCTTAAGGATAGATCAATTGCTAGAATCTGGCTGGACTATATTGATACCTTTCGCTATCATTCAGATACTCATAACCCTTGCTACAGCTCAATGGTGGCTACCACTTATAGGGGGGTGATGATTTGGTCCTATCAATCTTAAGACCCTTCTTCCTGGGCTTGTATCATGTCTTCAAAAGAACTTTCACAGTCAAACATCCATATGAAACGCTAAAGCCACCTGAGAGGCATAGGGGGCGATTAATGCTTAATATGGATAGATGCATCGGTTGTAGTTCATGCGTCAAGATATGCCCAAATAAAGCTTTGAACCTCGTTGAATTCAACGGGCGAAAACTTCCACAATATAATGCTGGGCGTTGCTGCTTCTGTGTATTATGTGTCGATATTTGTCCAGTATTGGCTCTCTCAATGACTCATGAAGTCGAATATAGTGTGTACAAAAAGGAAGACCATATATATCCACCAGATAGGTTTAGCCAACCCCCTGAGCCAGTAAAGGGAAAGATAGTGACAGTGAAAACTTTGGATAAAAAGTTCGGCGTTAAGCATGGGTAACTATTTTGTATCTTTATGCTGATATTATCATGTGTACTTTATCACAGGTGGAATTCTAATACTTGCACACCTGCGATAGTTTTTTTTATAGTTCAACAGGTGAGATGTTAATCAATGAAGGGAAAGCATGATGTCATAGTCGTTGGTGCAGGGCCTGCAGGCGCTTCAGTTGCAAGAAGGGTTGCTGAATCAGGATTTGATGTACTAGTCATAGAAAGGAAGAGAGAGATAGGCCATCCGATACAGTGTGGTGAGCTTGTTCCAGCAATAGAAGAGTTCTCAAAGATTCTACCGAAAGCAGAGAGGGCAAAAAGGCTCTTTGACTTGCCCCAATGGGTCATATCTAATAACAGCTCAAGGGTAATGGTTTGCAGTTCATCTAAGAAAATTTATGAGTTTAAGTTCAATTCGAATATTATAGATAGAAGTAGATTTGATAAATTGCTTGTGATGAACGCTACAAAGGCCGGGGCAGAACTATGGACTTCCTGTAATGTGATTGGTGCACGAAATGGTGGAAAAGAAGTTTTGGTAAAGAAAGAAGCCAAGACCCTCAGAATTGAGACAGATGTTTTGGTTGCAGCAGACGGCCCATCCTCAAAGATGACAAGGGATGTTGGGCTAGGTTCAAACGACCCACGTAACTTAGGTGTAACCATAGAATATTTGATGGGAGGAGTTGAAGTTGACCCTGATATAGTCGAGGTCTACTTCGGTAATGAGTATGCACCGGGAGGCTATGCATGGATAATCCCGAAAGGGGAAGGTATAGCTAACGTTGGACTTGGTATTAGAACCCCTTTCTCAGAAAAAGGGGTATCTGTAAAAGAATATCTGAAGAGGTTCATCGATAAACATCCTATAGCCTCTAGAAACTTAAGAAAAGGGGCGATTCTATCTACGATAGGTGGTTTAGTTCCACTTGGAGGCCCTCTCCAAAGAACTTACAGCGATAATGTGATAGTAGTGGGAGATGCCGCTGGTCAAGTCATGCCAACGAATGGAGGCGGAATCCCTATAGCAGTCATATGTGGTGACATAGGTGGAGAGGCGATCGTCAGCAAATTAAAAGGGGGGAGTAGTTTGGTTCTTTATGAAAAAGTATGGAGAAAAGAGGTAGGCAAAGAGCTTGATAGAGGTCTTAAGATAAGGAAGATCATGGACATAGCCATGCAAAGCGATAGAATTACTGAAGAGGTTTATGGGATTTTTGGTGGCAGAGTCATAGAATCTGCTCTTCACGGTCGCCTACCTATGCCTTTGAGTGTTGCGTATAAGACTGTTGTGAGGCTTAGTCGCTCTTTAAAAGCTCCATCATAAATTAGGATTATAGAGCTCAAGACATACGATCTATCGGCCATATGAATGAAAACCTTTTTTGATAATGGTTGAAATATGTGAATTCGAAAGTTCTAATGGTGGCATAGGCATGAGCACCAAACGATCTACTCAAGATTATAAAGCGACGCCTAAGTATCAAGTCAAGCTTATCTCTATAGAAGATAGGGATAAGTTGATGGAGAAGTATAGTAATCATTTCCTTTACGAGGAGAGGGCAGACATATACGGATGTTGCATCAAGCTCTTGACGGATATCAAATATGTGAAGGAACGTTGGGAGGAAAACTTTTACCCCATGTCTGCTCACGTTCGTTCTCATGGAAGGCTTATCGTTACTGAAGAAAAGGGTGAAGAGCTGAAGGTTTTGTACGATCAACTATCAAGAACGGCATTTTTAGTAAACGTTGACTACTATGGTTGGATAAAATCCATCGCACTAAGCGTCGCCGGTGACATACTGGAAGACGAACATGGAATCAATTCTGTTCACGGTGCATGTGTAGACATCGAGGGTCGAGGCGTATGTCTGATCGCGCCGCCGGGTACTGGTAAAACAACTCATACCTATGGGCTTCTTAGATTGAAGGGCGTTCGTGCCATATCTGACGATTGGTTCTTTGTTCGTTTTTTGGCTGAGGAAAACGTTGCTTTCGGCTCTGAGAAAAATTTTTACATCCAAGCAGACATAGCGGAAACTTGGAGAGAATACAAAAAACTTGTCGATAAAGCAGAATTTGATGCGAAAGGCAGGGCGG